>JANTHT010000007.1 GCA_024762235.1 Sulfurospirillum sp. | reverse complement strand
AGTTTCGCCGGATAGATTCCGCCTCGTTTATAGTGCATCGAGCCCGTCTCCCAGCGTATCTTCAAACTCCTCTGTTACTTTACGACTCTCTTCTCTTACTTTCATAGAAGCGTTACGAAACTGCTCTTTCAATTTTTGTCGAAAAACCATGCGTTCATACTCCGCCACAGCCCTGCGTATCAACTCACTTTTGGTAAGTTGCTGCTCTTTTGCCAATCTGCTCAAACGCTCAAAAAAAGCGTCATCCGTTTTGAGTGTTACCGTCTTCATAAAATACCTTTACTTGTTTTGGTATTACCATTATACTTGTTTTTTGCATCTTTTGTCAAATACATTATTTCCCATACTCCCTCTCACACGCCAGTTTCAGACAGTTCGGCAACGGTTTCCCTTCGATAAACGCCAACATGTTCTCCAGGGAGATCTCGCGTATCCGTTCCAGCGCTTCGGCGGTGTAGTACGCCATGTGCGGGGTGTAGAGGATATTCTCTTTTTTCGCGAGCTGCGGGTCAGTGCAAACGTCGGTGCAGATCGTGTTGGGCAGTGTGTGGTAGAGACTCTCTTCGATGATTTCGGATCTGGCGATGTTGACGATAATCGTCTCTTTCGGGATCAGTGCTGCATTTTTGGTGTTGATCAGGCGTGTCGTCGCAGGGGTAAGCGGCAGGGCGATCATCAGCATGTCACTCTTTTGCAGTATACTCTCCAGATCGGTGAAGTCGATCCCCAGTGCATCGACGATCGGCTTTCTGGTACGTGAAAAGGCGCTGATCTTCATCCCAAATCCCGATGCGATATAGGCCATCCGCTGTCCTATCACACCCAGTCCCAGAATACCGATACGCTTGTCAAAGAGTTCCGTTCCCAGCAGATCATGATAGTGCATATCACCCGCTCTGCTACGTTCCAGTGCGACGTGCGTCTTGCGTGTGGCGTTGAGCAGCAGGGAAAAGGCGAACTCCCCTACCGGAGGACCGGCATAGCCGGCGACATTGGAGACGGGGATATCTCTGGCATAGAGTGCGTTGCACTTGATATGATCATACCCCGTGGAACGGGTCTGGAGATATTTGAGTTTGGGCAGTTTTTCCAGCACCTCGTCGGTGATACGTGAATGCACAAATACCGATACGATATCATACGGCTGTGGCGATGTGAGCGCTTCGTTGATCGTTTCACGAAAAAAGTGCAGCGTATGTCCTGTGAGATGTGCTCTGAAAAAAGCTTCTTCCTCGGGGGTCGTTTCAAAAAATGCAATCTGCATGCGATCCTCCTCTTTGTGATAACAACATGCTAACATAATCTACATGCAACTGAGAAGTTTTTCACTCTATGCTGGGAGTCTATCTGGCGATGATTGCCGATAGATTTGTCAAAGCATAGCTTTTTTGGAGGCTTTTTCAGAAAGGGAGTTGGGAAATGATGCGGAGATAAGGGTAAAGGTTATTCGTTATCCCTGACCTGATTTTCTATGTAAATTAAGTATTATTGATACATATCGAAAATCTTATGTTATAATCAAACAAAACGCAACAGGGAGCCATGATGACAAAATCTGATATATTGCATTTTTTAGATGAAAAAAAATCATTTTTAAAAAAAGAATATCATGTAGATGCTATCGGTCTTTTTGGCTCCTATGCCAGAGATGAAGCGACACAAAAAAGTGATATAGATATAGTCATATCAACCTCTGTCAAAAGTTTTACAAATCGCTATAATCTTAAAAAATATCTTGAGGATGCTTTTAAAAAGCCTGTTGATATAGGCTACTATGACTCACTTCGTACTTTTATCAAAAAAGAGATTGCCGAAGAGATTATCTTTGTCTAAGAGGGTTATAGAGCTTTTTGTTATCGACTTACTTGTTGCGATGGATAAGATATCTCGCTATCATGCAGAGTTTGATGATGCTCAGAGTTTTTATCATGATGAAAAAAGTTTTGATGCTACTATAAGAGAGTTGCAGATTGTTGGAGAAGCTACCAAGCATCTTATCGCTTCTGATATACTTGCTAAAGAGCATAGGGTTATTGTGGATTTTAGAAACCTTATCGTGCATGAGTATTTCGGTATAGATGCTGATGAGATATGGAATATTCTTCATGTTGAACTTCCAACTTTTAAACATACTATTTATGCGCTATTGAAAGAATTTGACAAAGATAAATTATCAAAAATCATCTTAGATACAAAAGAAGATTATAGAGGTGAAACAGCTGAATTTCTTCAAAATTTATATGAGTTTGTAAACCTAAAAATATGATAATCTATCATACGCCAATTCAACCCACAAGCACAACGGTTGAACAAGATTGGTATTGTTTTGACGAAGTGGAATGTGTAAGGTGGAGAATGGAGAGATTTGATGCGTTTATTCAGAAGAGTATACCCCCGCTACAGCGGGGGTAACGGCGTTAGTTGCAGCAGCAGCAATCCACTTCCACTTTCTCTTTGACCGTTTTATACTTGGTGACACACTTTTGCACCTTTTTATAACCGCAGAAGTTTCCACAGGCGTCATATGTAGGCACACAGACAGTACTGCACTCATTGTACGGTACACACTTCGTGACGATCTTGTAGCACTTGACCGGCTGACAACACTCTGTCACACAACAATCTGCACTTGCACTCACACCCGCGAGCAACGCTGCCGAAACCAAAATAGTTTTCAAACTTTTCATTTATAACCTCCTTGAATGTTATGTTGTCATGATAGCACTAAACTTCTAAATATGGTAATAACTATTTTACTTAGTAAATATTTACAAGCTTTTATCGCTTTCCGGAAGATTTGCCTTCCCTTAAATATAATATCTTCAAACATGATGCAAATAGTTTCAGTCCCCGAAAAATGGTATAATTTTATATTTCCTCCGTTTTACCAACCAAAGGAGCGCTTATGCAAAACCGACAAGTCGCGGCTATCTTCAACGAACTGGCCGATCTGCTCGAAATCGAAGGAGAAAACCCTTTCAAAGTACGCGCCTATCGCAATGCCGCACGAACCATCGAGGGGCTGGGCGATGCACTCGAAGATATGATCGACCGTGGTGAAGACCTGACGAAGCTGCCGGGCATCGGAGAGGATCTGGCGGAGAAGATCGTCGAGATCGTCCGTACCGGCAAACTCTCCAAACTCGAAGAGGTGCGCAAAGAGGTCCCCGACTCGCTCAGAGCCCTTCTTTCGATCGAAGGACTGGGCCCCAAGCGGGTCAAAACCCTCTGGGAGACACTCCACATCACCGATCCGGATACGCTCAAAAAGGCGGCCGAAGAGCACAAGATCCGCGAACTTCCCGGCTTCGGCCCCAAGACGGAGGAAAATATCCTCAAAGGGATGCACCTGCTCAAACAGGAGGGGATTCGCTTCCTCTTTGCCGAAGCGGAGGCCTATGCCATAGACCTGAAAGCCTTCCTGCAGAAAGCGCCGGGGCTGCACACTGTCGAAGTGGCCGGCAGCTTCCGCAGACGCAAGGAGACGGTGGGCGATCTCGATATCCTCTGTACCGCCGCAGAACCCCAGAAGGTGATCAACTATTTCATCGCATATGAC
Source organism: Sulfurospirillum sp. (assembly GCA_024762235.1). Classification (GTDB taxonomy): domain Bacteria; phylum Campylobacterota; class Campylobacteria; order Campylobacterales; family QNZT01; genus QNZT01. The sequence continues at coordinate 25,483 of JANTHT010000007.1, read as the reverse complement.
AAAGTCGTCAAAGTGATCAGCGCCGGATCGACACGCTCCACGGTGATCCTCCAAAACGCCCTGCAAGTCGATCTGCGCGTCGTGGAGCAGAAGAGCTACGGCGCTGCACTGCAATACTTTACCGGCTCCAAAAGCCACTCCATCGCCCTGCGCAAAATCGCCGTCGATATGGGACTGAAGATCAACGAATACGGCGTCTTCAGAGGCGATAAAGTGATCGCCGGCAAGACGGAAGAGGAGGTCTACGCTTCGATAGGGCTGCGCTACATCGAACCGGAACTGCGGGAAAACAGGGGCGAGATCGAAGCGGCGAGGGACGACACCCTCCCCCGTCTCGTCACACTGGAAGATATCCGCGGCGACCTCCACATGCACACCACCTACAGTGACGGTCTCGATACGATCGAAGCGATGGTACAAAAAGCGATCTCACTGAACTACGACTACATCGCCGTCACCGACCACAGTGCCACACTGGCGGTCGTCAAGGGTCTCGACACCAAAAAAGCGGCTGCCTATCTCGAAGAGATAGAAAAACTCAACAGCCGTTACGAAGAGATCCACATCTTCAAAGGAATGGAGGTCGATATCCTCGAAGAGGGCAAACCCGCGATGGACGACGCAGTACTGGATAAGCTCGATATCGCGCTCGGAGCGGTACACGCCAACTTCAAACTCTCAGGAAAGGAGCAGACCAAAAGAGTGCTCAAAGCGATCCGAAACCCGCATATCAAAGGGATCGCCCACCCGACCGGCAGACTCATCGGCAAACGCGAACCGCTCGATCTCGACATGGATGAGATCTACAAAGCCATCAGGGAAGAGGGGAAATTTCTGGAGATCAACGCCCAGCCCGAACGTCTGGATCTCAATGATATACTGATCAGGGAAGCGAAAGAGGCAGGCGTCATGCTGGCGGTAAACACCGACGCCCATGCCGCAGGCCAACTGGAGTATATGCGCTACGGCATCAACCAGGCGCGGCGCGGCTGGCTGGAGAAGGGAGATCTCATCAACACACTGCCTCTTGGCAAACTGTTGCAGGTAATCGGAAAAGGCTGATAGTCCAAACGATATCCAACCGGTTTTCGACTATTGTATCGCCGGAGTAAAAATATAATGACATCGTTCCCTGTTTATGGAGTATGTGTTATTTTACACCTTCTTGCGTGCAGCTCGTGTGCAATTGTGTCAACTTCTCTACATACTGTAGTACAAACGCTTCTTTCTGCTTGCGGCGATACTGCATCACCCAGCGCGGATGGGGCAGTACTTCGATATGATCGAAAAAATGGTACCGTTTGTTGAGCTTTTTAAGCACATCGAGGTTCTCTCCCTGGCCAATGGTTGCGATCGTACGGCTGACATGAGGATAGGCCATCTGTTTTTGGATGGACTCGATGATGATCGGCTCGAAATAGGAGCGTGTCTCTTTGTCATCATAGTAGTTGTAGTTTTTGCCCTCTTTGAGCAGTCCGTAGGGTAGCACCGTCGTAAAGAGAAAGTCCCCGTAAAAGCGCTCCGGTCCGCCATAGGCATCCACCACTTCGCAGATGAACCGGGCACTGAGTTCACTCTGTTTGGGCAGATTGTTGGCGATGCCGCATTTTTCTTCCATGAGTATCGGATCGGTAAACCCAACCCCCGTCAGTCCGGCACCGAATCTTCCGGGATTGATACCAAACAGCAGGGTTCGGCAGCGATCATCGCTGTAGTATTTGCGGTAAAACAGCTCCATCACACGCCGTGTCTCCGTATGCTCAAAAGGGAAAATCACTTCGATACCCTCCGGCAAATCGGTTGGTTTTTGGAGGGAGAAGTAGAAATCGAGGATGGCCTCAGCGAGCATAATAGCTGATCATGGAAGCTTTGGCGATGGTATGGGCATTGATCATAAAGCCTGCAACCGGGTCGTTGGTATCGGGTTTGAGATCGAGTCTGGGAACATCGAGCGCATAGACCGTGACCACGTAGCGGTGTGGTTTGTCCCCTTTGGGCGGGCAGGCGCCGCCAAAACCGACACTGCCGTAGTCGTTGGTAATCTCGACAGCGCCTTTGGGCATCGCTTTGCCCGATGCACCCGAAGACAGTGATGTGGCATTTACCGGGATATTGACCACCACCCAGTGCCACCATCCGCTGCCCGTAGGTGCATCAGGATCATAGATTGTTACTGCAAAACTCTTCGTCTCTTTGGGCGCATCCTTCCAACTCAGCTGCGGCGAGACATTCTCTCCGTTGCACCCAAAACCGCTAAACTCCTGTTTCTTAGTCAACTGTCCTTGCAGGTCACTGCTGGTCAGTGTAAAGTTACCCGCCATCAGCATACCGGCACCCAGTGTCAAAATTATCAATGCTTTTTTCAACATACTGCACTCCTTTTTTGACAATTATAGCCTAATTCATACTTTTCTTTGCCAGAAAAAAAGTAGTTGAATATAGATAACATGCGGTATGACATTGGCAACACTGAAAGCCGTTTCAATCCTTACAGACTGGCAGAGGCACTCTCTGAGGTCACTGTAGCCGGTCCGAACGCGTACATCTTCTCGTAATACTCCTGCGCCATGCGGGCCGAGTCGAAATAGGGCACAATCTCCTGCATCGCATTTTTAATGATCGAAACCCATCGCTTCTGATCATGATAGTACATGGGGATGATCTCCTCTTCCAGCAGATCCATCAGATTTTTATTGTCGAGACGATCCTGTTCATGCAGCGGAAGCGTCGGGTCACATCCGGAAATCGTAAATGCGTTATGCCCGTGTATGGCAAATTCGGGATGCCAGCCGTCGGGGATGGAGAGATGGATCGTGCCGTTCATGCTCGCGGACATGCCGCTGGTACCGGACGCTTCCCTGTTCATACGCGGGGTATTGAGCCAGATGTCGCTGCCGCGTTTGAGTATGCCGGAGAGTTCAAGCTCATACCCTGTCAAAACAGCGATATTCTCTATATCATGCGAGAGGTGGATCAGTTCGTTGAAGATACCCACCGCCGTTCCGTCGGTAGGATAGGGTTTTCCTGCCCAGATGATCTGTACCGGCATATCTTTGTTGCCGACCATCTTCAAAAAGCGCTCGTAATCATACTTGAGGAGCCCCGGACGTTTGTATTCGGCAAAACGCCTCGCCCAGACGATCGTCAGCACGTCCGGATCGAACATCTTGCCCGTCTGATCGGCCACGACGTTGAAAAGCATGCGCTTGAGATGCTTTTTGCGAAAGACGATCTCATAATCGGCATTTTCCACCAATGCCCGTTTGAGCCCGCGATCCTGCCAGTAGCGTTTATTCTGGGCGTTGGTGATCGGGATGATCTTCTCTCCTGTGCCCAGTACATCTCTCCACATGCCGTTGGCAACTTCGGCATGAATTTTCGAGACAGCGTTGGAGATTTTGGAGAGTTTCAGCGCCGCGACAGTGAGACTGAACATGTCGCTCCCCGTGCCGGTGATCTCTCTGACTGTCTCGAGATCGAGTTCACCGAAAAATCCCAGCTTTTGCAACAGGTAGATATTATGCGCTTCATTGCCCGCCGTTTCGGGCGTATGGGTCGTAAAGACGACACGCTTTCGCACCTCTTCGACATCGCGATACTTTTCATAGAGCCTGAAGGCGAGCGGTACGGCATGCCCCTCGTTCATGTGGCAGATCTCCACCTCTTTGCCGAGTGCTTCGAGCGCTTTGAGACCGCCAACCCCCAGCACGATCTCCTGCGCGATCCGTGTCTCTGTATTGCTGTCATAGAGTTGTTGCGTGATCGTTCTGGAGAGATGGTCATTCTCTGCGATATCCGTCGTCAGCATCACCATCGGCGCGGACTGAAACAGCTCCGAACGCAGCAGCAGTACTTTGACAAGAACCGGTTTGCCGCTGATCATCACCGTCACAGTGACATGCGGATCGTCGAGAAAGTAGTAGTGTTTACGGATATGTGCCGCACGCATCGTCCGGTCTTCGTTGCGCAGCTGATCGTAGTAGCCATAGGACCAGAGGATTCCCACGCCGGTGACATTCTGTTTCAGTTCATAGGCACTGCGCATGTGCGATCCGGCCAGAAATCCAAGCCCTCCCGAGTAGATCTTGAAGGCCTGGTGTATGGCAAACTCCATACTGAAATAGGCAACCTCTTGCTGATAGAGCGGATTGAATCTCTCTGATTCAGGCATCTGCGGCAGACTCATGTACACTTCTCCTCTTAAACGATTTCCAATCTTCCTTTGACGATCATCTTTTGCGTCATAGGCAGAGTGCTTTTAAATCCGAAACTGACGCCCTGGTTGATCAGATCAAATCCCGCTTCACTCTGGGAAAGGGTATCGAGTTTACAGATATATATATCCATCGGCATATCGAATATAAAGTTTAGGCTTTTCCCGGTATAAGGATCTGCGATCACAAGCTGCTGCTGTGCGGGGAGTATCTGCGTATCCATATCCCTTTCTATCTCATGGAAAGGTTGACCGTTTATAGTGATCGCATCGGCATGGGCAAAATGTAAGTTGTGCTCCATCATATAGAAAAGTCCCTCTCGTGTACCCTCGATCTCTACGCGAAATGCGATTGCCTCTTTTTCAATACGAAAACGTTTGCGCAGCGTTGCGGCTGTTTGTTGCTCGCCTTCATAGATGCCACCCTTCCGCTCCAGCTTGAAAGAGCGTTTTTTACGTTTTATCATTTCAAAGGGTTGGTTGGCGAAATCGCCGTATTCTCTGAAGCGACACTGCCTGAATGATTCAAGCGTGAAGCCGTCATCGACGATATGATCGACAAAGCAGTTTTTCAGATACCAGTCTTCGATCAGCCATGGCAGATACTGCTGCGGGTTTTCGATCTTTTCGTTGTGTATCGTCGAGATCCCCTCCTCTTCTTTGGGTACAACATGCTGCTCTTCCTTTTCGCATGCTTCGCGTATGTGTGCATGGTAGGCTTCGGCGTATCGGGTCAGTGTGTTGGCGAAGTTGAATCCTTTGTCACGCAGATCGAGTTCACAAAGCGCACCGCCCGCTTTGGCGTCGAAAACGCAAATCAGGTTTTCACTGAGGCACCTGATCTCTTCATAACCGTCGCAGTTGGCATCTTCGACGATGATTTTCGCTTTTTTGGGACGGGCAATATTTTCACATTCGATAATAAAACGCCACGCATTGTCGCGGAGATTGGGGAGGTAGATACCGCCAAAGACCCCATGCCAGAGGACATCGTTGCACTGCGCTTTGAAGAGCGCTTCGCGGTACGCCTCCTCGTCATTGCCCGCCCGCGAAAGGGAGAGCATGCGTTTGTGGATCTGGTTCGATTCATAGTACTTGACCAGGAAGTTTTTCCAGATGGAACCTTTGACGAACTTTTCGATCTCTTCGGTCGAAAACGCTTCGCTCAGCTTTTCACGGATCTTCTCCATCTTCACCGCATCCTCACCCTTCAGGGACCACTCACCCATCTCGAAGTATGAGGTCGTAGGCAGATACGCCAGAGAGATCGGTTTCGCGCGCTCCAGATACTCCCGGTACTGCATCGTCTCGATCCGCGCACTCGCCAGCACCGCCTCGATGAAGCGCTTCAGCCACCCCTTCTCATAGACCCATTCATGTGTCTTCGGCCAGATACCGAACTTCTCTCCGTCGTCGAAGATCACACCGGCACTGAGCCTCTCGTCGGCGATGCTCTCCAGATAAGCCACCGGCTCGGTTTCGGGTGCGAAAGGGATCTGATAACGCAGATGTTTGTTGATAGGAAAGAGTTTGAGGCGTTTGCCGCCCTCTTCCGTCAGAAAGTAACCGTTGAGATTTTCGACATCGAAACCGCTGCTGATGAAGTGGTAGTCATCCACCACCACATACTCGATGCCGCACTTGACCAGATCCTTCGCGATCGCCCCGTCCCAGACACGCTCTGTCAGCCACAGACCCGCCGGAGTCTGATCGAAGTGCTCTTCGATGAAATCGCTCAGTTTGTCGATCTGTGCGCGACGGTCCCGGGAGGGTATCGAAGCGAGAATCGGCTCGTAGTACCCGCCCGTCAGAAACTCCACCTGCCCGCGTCTGGCGAGTTTTTGCATCAGGTTGAAGAGTTTGGGTGCATGGTCTCTGATATACTCGAGAAGCCAGCCGCTGTAGTGCACACTGAAAACAAAATCCTCATACCCCTCCGCCACTTCGAAAAAAGGGAGATACGATTTTTCGATCGCCTCGTCGAGTACTTCATGAAAGTTGTCTACCGGCTGGTGACAGTGCAGACCCAGAAGGAGTGCGGTTTTTTGCATGATTGTCCTTTAATGATATATATGGTGTGTCGGGTCTCTTTTTACCACACAAATAAGAGGACAAATCCTCCCTGCGGTCTGAGCCTCTGATTTGTGTGGTAAAAAGAGACCCTTCTTCGTCCGAAACGCTTTCAAACGAACCAGTAAAGCTCCAGATGATCCATCTTTTCAAGCGCGATCTTAGAGTAGAGCGGTATCTGCTGTGCGATCTTCCCCTCTACCATGAGTGTGAAACGGATCTCTTCGCCATATATCGGCATTTTCGGCAATCGCAGTTCAAAAATCTCTCCTGCTTGATAGCGTATATCCCCTTGTTGTACCGGAGTGTTTCCAATCGCAAAGCGATACTCCCGCTCTGGTGCCTGGAGTATTATCTCGCCCCTGCCGACCAACTCTGCGATCTCACCCTGCATCGCGAAGTAGGCATGTTGCTCGTCCCAGCCAAACAGCACTTTTTTGATCCGGAAATCCTCCATATTCATCGACGAGAGCTCCTGTTCCAGATCCATCTCACCGGCACCCAGCCACTCGAAAAAGTTTACGATACGCCCGTCTATGAAAGGGGAAATCTCAGATGTGGGCTCTTTGAGGAAGAGGTTTTTCTCCGCCTCTGTTTCGGCGGCTATCGGTACGAAGAGATCGTCCGGAGGCGTCTCTTGCATCAGATGGTAGACATTGATCAGATGTTTGCGAAAAAGCGCGTCGAAAGTCGCCATCTCCGCCGTATGGTGATCGTCGCCGTACCACCAGAACCAGTCGCTGCTTTCGGCGATCAGAAACTCTTTGAGAATCCTCTTTTGCGTCGCTGCATCCAGTTGCGATTGTCGTTTCTCATAGTCGGCGCGGGTACGGTAGATGAGCTCCCACGCACGGTTTTTTTCCTTATGACCGATCCAGATGTTGAAGTTCCCCCCGATCCAGCTGCCCGGTTCCAGATGGGTCAGTGTCGTTTCGGGCACTTTGTCGTTCTGCATACTCTCGCCCATCGTCGCGGTTTCGCACCAGGGCAGCTCCACCAGCTTGTTGTAGAGGAGCGAGAAGAAATCGAAGGCATTGTTGGGGTAGTATTCCCAGGCATTTTCACCGTCGAGGATCACATTGACGATCGTGTCATCTCTACTCTCGCGGTGGATCGTTTCGATCCGCCCGATGAAATCCTCCACCGCCTTCTCCGCTTCCCATCCGCTGTAGGTGAAACCAATCAGATCACTGAGTGCATGGTCACGGAAAAAGAGTGCGATGCTCTCCTTTGCATCTTCATCGAAAAAGAGGCGGTTGCGGCGGTAGATCGCCTGTTTGTCATGCTTGCCGAGGGTCTTGTAGAGGATCTCTTCGTCACTCGCGGCCCACAGGATGCCACGCTCGCGGATCAGTTTCAGAAAATCGTAACTGACCGCACCCTCCGCAGGCCAGAATCCCGTCGGTTTGTGGCCGAAGAGTTTCGTGTAGTAGTCGATCGCCCGCTCTGTCTGTATGACGGCATCACCGCTCAGGTCACCTTTGACATCGGGTATCGGCGTCGAGGGGTTGGCACGTTTGCCGTTTTCTATATCCAGCAGCAGCGGTGAGATAGGATGGTTGAAGGGGGTGGTGGAGACTTCTATCCGTCCTTCATCCATCAGCTTTTTATAAAAGGGGATGATCGTCGCGATAAATTCGCTCAGACTTTTCAGAAGTGCAATCTTCTCCTGCTGCGAGTACCCCGCCCCCTTCTCCAGAAGTTGTGCGACAAGCGTGTTGTGTTTGCGCAGATAGAGCCCGCACCATGCAAGTAGATAGAGCACTTCCAGGTCGAGGAACTCCTGATCGCTGAACTGTGCCGCAGCCTCTTCCCTGCTCGCAAAAGAGAGTCGCTTCTCATAAAGTGCAAAATAACGGGGCAACGGTTTGATCATATGCTCCACATTGGCATAGAAGAGATGCTCCGCCAGGTAGTGTTTCTGCTCTTCGCGGAGTGCTGAAACCTCTTTGCGCAGTGCGATCAGCAACTTGTCCCGTACTTCGAAATCTTCGTAGGCGCGTAGTTGTATCAGCAGGGAGGGGACGAGATTGAAGGTCGCTTTGATCCCCTCCACCTGCGAAAGATACCAGGGCATATCGTAGTAATCTTTGAGCGCATGCAAAAAGACCCACGGCAAGACAATCTCACAACTGAGATCGTCCCTGTAGTAGGGTTGGTGCATGTGCCAGAGGAAGTTAACCGTCGTCTGTTTCACCGAGCCAATCCTCTATCTTGTTCCTGTATCTCTCCAGGATCTCTCTCCCTTTCTCCTCATCGAGTGCCTGGATATAGAGGTTGAGGCTCTCATCGTACTGGTCGGGGATCATCAATATCCAATCATCCTCACCCAGCCAGATTTTGACCCCATCCTCCATCGATGCACGTTTGCCTTTGGCATCTTCGAGAAATTTTCGCATCATCTTCCCTTTTTGACTCGAAGGGCATGCGACACGCTCTTCCCGGTAGTAGAAGCCGCGGACCTCATCGGCCAGTTCACTCAGGCGCAGATGGTGCAGACTCAGCAACTCCATCACTTTGAAACTGGCATAGATCGCATCCCGGTTGAGTGCGAACTCGGTAAAGGCGAAATTTCCCTCGACCGATGCGACCAGATAGTACTCCTGCAACTTTTTGGCGGTAAAGTTGCGATATTTTCCACGCTCGATGATCAGATTGCCAAACTTCGTGTCGTAGATGTCAGGTGCCCATGAAGGGAGAAAAACCTTTCTGGGTGCTTCGGCTGTTCTGTCTAGCAGGTTGAGTACCGTCAAAAGTTCTGTCTGCGGTGAGAGGACTTCCCCCTCATCGGTGGAGATCAACATCTTCTGACCGTTGGGATAAACCACAAATCCCAGATCGTACTCCAGGCTTTTGACGACACGTGAAAGGTTGTGTCGCGACTTCTTTTCGAGTGTCGGGAGTGTCGAAAGCTTCTTCTCGTCCGGGTTGATGTTGAGCATGATATGTTCGATTCCCAGTCTGTTGAGAAGCTCGGGATAGATCTTGGCCACAGCACCATTCATCATGTCGACGACCACTTTCGTCTCATTGAGTCTGATCGCTTCGAGATTGAGATGGTCCAAAAGCTCTGCCGTGTAGTTTTTCTCCAGGGCATCCGCCATCGTGATCTCACCGATATCGTCCGGATCGACGCGTCTGAAACTCTCACGGAAAAAGGCACGTTCTATATTTTTGGCCATATTGGTATCGATACGTAACCCCTCTTCCGTGAAGAAGAGGATCTCCGTATGGGTTTTGTCCGAGATGCTCTGTCGAAAATGGACACCGGCACTGATCTCTTCGTTTCCGGCCAGGGCATGGCGCATGACCGCCGAAGGCATATAGGTGACATCGACGACATTGATTCCCGATGAGAGCAAACCTCCCAGGAATGCGCGCTTGAGCATGCGTGAACTGCGGTGGTAGTCTCTGGAGACATAGACCTTGCTGCCAAAAGGAAGCATCGTACCGAGCGATTCCGCGAGTTTCGTGGACATTTCGCAGGAGAGTTCGATATTGGTACGTCCTCTTACGGTCCCCTCTTCGAAGATCGATGCTTTGTATTTGCTGCCCCAGATGACGTTGTTACTGACGATCGCACCCTCTTCGATCACCTTTTCGGGCCAGATGATCACATCTTTTTCGATCGTCACATCATCGAGAATATCACAGTTTTCGGCGATGATCGCCCCCTCTTTGATGACGGTGTGCTCTCCCAGACGGTTGTTGTCGCAGATGACCGCGCTGCAGAGTTTCGCCTCTTTCGCGATGACGATCTCATTCCAGAGCACGCAGTTGTGCATCGTAACACCATCCTCTATCCGGACCCGGTCCCCGATGACGACATTGTGCAGCTTCACGTTCCTGCCTATGGTCACATGCTCTCCGAGGATCACTGTCCCTTTGACATCGACATGGCTGTAGTCAGACTGCTGCGGCGCATAGAGCAGATCTTTGTCCGGCTCTATATGGTACCCCGAAAAGTCGAAGTCCACTTGCCCGCCCAGGATATCGGCATAGACATCACGGTAACTGTGGGGATTGCCCACATCACGCCAGTACCCTTTCACCTGAGGGCCGTAAAGTGTGATCCCCTCCTCCATCAACAGCGGAAAGAGATCTTTGGCAAAATCGAAGTTGGTCTCATGCGGGATATACTCCAGGATCTCCGGCTCGATGATATAGATACCCGTATTGATCGTATCGCTGAAGACTTCTCCCCAGCCCGGCTTCTCCAGAAACTTTTCGATGCGATCCTCTTCGTCGGTGATGACCACACCAAACTGCAGCGGATCTTCGACCGGTGTCAGCGCGATGGTAAGCTTCGCTTCCGCCTCTTTATGCGCAGTGACGATCTGCGTAAAGTCGAAGTCAGTCACGAGATCACCGCTGACGATGATGAAATTCTCCTCTTTGAGGTGCTTCTGTGCACACTTGACAGCCCCTGCGGTACCATAGTCGTCATCGGGAAGCACATACGTGATCGAAATCCCCCACTCAGCACCGTCTCCGAAGTACTCTTTGATCGTTTCGGGTTTGAAATAGAGTAGTATCACAAACTCTTTGATCCCCAGTTCGTCTCTCAGTTTCACGATAACATGCTCCATCATCGGACGGTTTACGATCGGAAGCATCGGTTTGGGGAGCGAGTGGGTGAGCGGCTGGATTCGGGTTCCGAAACCGCCGGCCATGACAACAGCTTTCATTTGTCTCCTTTTACTTTATTTCTGTGAACAAGATCGTCTTTTTTACAAATAATTGAATATGTTTCATTTACACCTCCACCTGTTTCAGATAGATCACACCAAGCGGCGGCAGACGCAGAGAGATCGACTGTTCACGTCCATGCATCGGAATCTGTTCCACCTCTTTGGGGTAGGGATTGGTGATATCCCATCCGGCATACGCTCTCTGCTGCGAGTTGAAGATCTCTTCCCACATCTTCGAGTAGGGCACGCCGATGCGGTAGTCGTCCAGGATCGTATCGGAAAAGTTGCAGACGACGATGATCGACTCGTTGGGATCGTCACACTTGCGCACAAACACGATCACATTGTGGTGCACATCATGATAGTCGATCCACTCGAATCCCTCGTGCTTCTCGTCGTAGAGATAGAGTGCCGCCTGCTCGCGATAGAGTTTGTTGAGATCGGAAACCAGCTTCTGGATACCTCTGTGGTTTTCATGCGCCAGCAGATGCCACTCCAGGCTCTGGTCGAAGTTCCACTCCGCCCACTGTGCAAACTCCCCGCCCATAAAGAGCAGCTTTTTACCCGGATGGGCCATCATGTAAGCGAAGAGCGCGCGCAGATTCGCGAACTTCTGGTTGTTGTCCCCCGCCATCTTGTAGATCAGCGATCCCTTCATGTGGACCACTTCGTCATGACTCAGCGGCAGGACGAACTGTTCGTCGAATGCATACCAGATGCTGAATGTGAGCTGATTGTGGTGGTATTGGCGGTAGATGGGATCGGTTTTGAAATATTTGAGTGTATCATGCATCCACCCCATGTTCCACTTGAACGTAAATCCCAGCCCGCCGACATCGACCGGGCGTGTCACCATCGGCCAGGCCGTCGACTCCTCCGCAATCATCACGATATCGGGAAACTCCCGGAAGAGAGAAGTGTTGAGCTGGCGCAGAAAGGCGATCGCTTCCAGATTTTCGTTGCCACCGTACTTGTTGGGCAGCCACTCGCCCTCTTTGCGCGCATAGTTGAGATAGAGCATCGACGCCACCGCATCGACGCGGATACCGTCTATATGGTAGCGCTCCAGCCAGAACATCGCCGATGAGATCAGAAAACTGCGCACTTCGTTGCGCCCGTAGTTGAAGATCGCGCTCCCCCACTCCGGATGGAACCCCAGTCTCGGATCTTCATGTTCATAAAGCGCTGTACCGTCGAAGTTGATCAAACCGTGCCCGTCCGTCACGAAGTGCGACGGTACCCAGTCCAGAATCACGGCAATCCCGTGCGCATGCATCGTATCGACAAACGCCATAAAGGCTTCGGGTGTACCGTACCGGGCTGTCGGTGCGAAGTATCCCGTCACCTGATATCCCCACGACCCTTTGAACGGATACTCGGTGATCGGCATCAGTTCCACATGGGTGTAGTGCATCTGCACCAGATACTCCGCCAGCTCCGTCGCCGCCTCTTCGTAGGTGAGATAGCGGTTATCCTCCTCGACTTTGCGGCGCCACGACCCCAGATGTACCTCATAGGTGGTGATCGGAGCATTGTGGGCATTTTTCCGGTGTCGTGTCGCCATCCACTCCCCGTCCTGCCAGGCATGTTTCTCCACTCCCCATACACGTGAAGCCGATTTGGGCGGTTTTTCGGCATAGAATGCGTAGGGGTCCGCCTTGTGGTGGACGATGCCGTCGATTTTGGACGCGATGTAGTACTTATACGTTTCGCCCTCTTTGACATCTTCGACGAACCCTTCCCAGATACCGCTCTCATCACCCCGCAGCTTCAGGGGATGCGCTTTGGAATCGTATCCGTTGAAGTCCCCCTCCACGCTCACAAATTTCGCATTGGGCGCCCAGACAGCGAAGTAGACACCGCTTTTGCCCTCTCTCTCGCAGAGGTGTGCACCCATTTTCTCATAAAGTCTGGTGTGTTCGCCACGCTTGAAAAGGTAGATATCGTACTCCGTAAAGCGTGAAAAGTCGTGGTGGATCACATGTGGCATCGTCGCCTCCTTGTCGCTACCGGTAGCGCTTCATCTGTTGTTTGTAGTAGAGCATCTGATAGAGTTTATCGTAAGCGTCGGCTGCCTCGTCCCAGCTGAAACGCGCACGCATCCCGTTCTCGCGCAATATCCCGAACCCGCGCTTGTCATCGTAGTAGACCTTCACCGCCCAGGCCACTGTATTGAAAAGCGATTCGGGAGAGGCTTCGTAAAACTTGAAACCGTTGCCGAACCGGCTGTAGGGGTCGAAATTTTCGATCGTATCTTCCAGACCGCCCGTCGCATGTACGATCGGTACCGTACCGTAACGCAGCGAATAGATCTGGTTGAGCCCGCACGGCTCGAAGAGCGAAGGCATCAGATAGAGATCGCACCCCGCCTCGATACGATGCGCGAGCGCATTGTTATAGCCTATGTAAGTGCCCACTTTATCCGGGTAACGTGCCGCCACATCGGAGAAGAATCCCTCTGCCCACTTTTCACCGCTGCCCAGAAAAACCATCTGTATATCCATCTCCAGGAGCCGCGGCAGAATATGTGCGATCAGCGAGATCCCCTTCTGCTCCACAAACCGTCCGATAAAGCCGATCAGAGGAACATCCGGGCGCTGCGGCAGGGAAAAATCCTCCTGCAGCGCCTCTTTACAGACCGCTTTGCCCGCCATATCGTCGATGTCGTAGTGCGCTGCAATGTAGGGATCGACTGCGGGCGACCACTCTTCATAATCGACACCGTTGAGGATGCCGTAGAGTTTGTCACTGTGCGCTTTGATATGCCCCTCCAGCCCCCAGCCGAACTCCGGTGTCTGGATCTCCCTGGCATACTGACGGCTCACCGTCGTCACCGCATCGGCACGTGCGATCCCCCCTTTGAGAAAGTTGACACCGTCATACTCTTCGAGCACTTCGGGGCGAAACATATCCCAGCCTACTTCCAGCACATCGATCGCGCCTTTGTAGAAGCGCCCCTGATAGTGTAGATTGTGGATCGTCAATACCGATGCGGCATCGACAAAGTGGGGATCGAGCGCATAGCGTGTCTCTTTGAGCACCGGCATCGTCGCGGTGTGCCAGTCGTTGGCATGGATGATGTCAGGTTTGAAGTCGATTTTACGCGCCAGCTGGAACGCCGCTTTCGAGAGGAAGATGAAGCGGTTGTCGTTGTCGGGATAACTCATGTTGTTTTCGTCATAGAGGCCGCTGCGCCCGTAGAAATGTTCATAATCGATAAAGTAGACCCACACCCCGGAACCGGGAAGCTTCGTTCTGTAAACGCCTGCCCAGAGTTCCCCCATACTGCCCATCGGCACACCCAGAGGCCCGGGAATGTGTTCCAGATCTCTCTTGTCGATACCGTAATAACGCGGCATGACAACGACAATCTCATGCCCTTTCGCGGCGATCGCTTTGGGAAGCGCTCCCGCAACATCGGCCAGACCGCCGCTTTTGGCGAAAGGCACCACCTCGGAAGCGACAAAAAGGATCTTCAGTTTTTGGGACATTATCACTCGTTTTTGGAAAATTGATCAAATCCTTTGAATCAGCATGCTAGAACAGCACTTGTTCAGGGGATTCGATGGGACTATTATAGTGCAATATCTCTTTGAGAGAAGTGAATTATTCAGAGGGCTCAATCCTATTACGTATGTGTCGGATCTACCGCCGTCATACGCTCTACCATCGTTTTGAAGATCGTTTTATGGATAAAATAGAGACTATACCAGTAGAGATACCCCAGGATACCGTGCGGTTCAAAATAGGCCGTCAATGTAAAAAGCGCCTTCTCCTCATCTTCAAGAGGATGAATCGTAAACTGCAGCCAGGCGTCGCCCGGAGTGATCATATCCGCCTTGAGACGCAGCACTTTGTTGTGCGGCAGGTTCTGATAAAAAGTGACGATCCAGAAATCGATGCGGTCTCCGACGCGGATCAGTCTCGGGTTGCGTCTTTTCGCCATCAATCCCCTGCCGCCGAGAACGATATCGATCCAGCCCCGTATCTGCCATAACCATTTGGGCGAGTAGTACCCTGTCATACCTCCGATATTTTTGACCCGTTCAAAAACGGTATCGATATCTTTTGTGTCGATCACTTTGCTGTAGGTTTCAAAGAGCATGCCCTCTTTTTCCTGTGAACTCATATACAAAAACTGTTTGCTCTTTTTCGGATTGAAAACGGAGAGTTCATAAGGTGTGGCCCATACACTTTGGTAGAGCGCTTCTTCATCTCTTTTGGCGGCGATTTTGACAGCTTCTGCATAGGATTTGGGCACGACAGGGCATTGGGGATCGATTTTGGAGAGAGGGTGGTCTCCGATGATCGCCGCAGAGAACATCCCCTCGAGGAGCCGTTCGATCAGTATCGCAGGAATACCCGACATCCGGGAGATAATCCTGCCGAGCAGATAGGGCGTTAAGATCTTCTCGAAAAATGGCAGGGGAATGGCGATCAGTTTTTTATTGAGTACGGTCGCAGCATAGATTTGCACCATCTGCGAATAGGTCAGAACATCTTCGGAACCGATCTCCGCAATCTGATTGTAGTAGGCAGGGTGCATCAGTGCGTGGGTCAGGTAGGCGATCACATCATCCACAAAGATAGGCTGACACAGCCCCTCTCTCTCGTAGGGGCGGAAGATGAACGGCAGTTTTGTGGCCAGGCTGCGCACAATCTCGAAACTGGAGTTACCCGCGCCGATGACCACGCCAGCACGAAACTCGGTGACACCGTCATGCTCGAGGCGCAGATACTTGGCAGTCTCCTGTCTGCTGAGTAAGTGTTTCGAGAGAGGATAGCCCGGTTTCTCGACGCCCAGCCCTCCCATAAAAATGATCTGCTCTACCGAAGCTTTTTTACATGCAAGCGCTACCAGAGTCGCGAGGCGGTTATCCTCTTCAAAAAAATCTCTCTTCTCCTGCACATAGAGCGAGTGGACCAGATAGTACACCGCATCCACACCTTTGAGTGCATCGACGATATCGTTGAACGCTTCTTCCTTCAGCTGCTGCTCTACGATACAGATATTGGGATCTCTCTGATGCAGATAGAAACACTCATTGTTGAGATATTCGAGCTTGCGGGCTGTACGGGTAAAGAGTGTGAGCCTGTGGCCCGCATTGTAAAGCTCGATGATCAGTTTCGTACCGATATAGCTTGTCGACCCGAAAATAGCGATATGACGTTGCATGCGGTGCTCCTTTTAAGTCATCACAGAGAGGATCATCCTCGCGGCGAGAATATAGAGAAGTATGGCGATCACTCTGCGTACCTGCTGCTGCGAAAGTCGGAAATGCATCATGAAATTGCCGGCATATCCTCCCACCAGCGCTCCAAGTGCACAGCTGAGCAAAAGCATCCAGTCTATCCGGACAAAGCTTGCGTAGCTGAGAAACGATGTAAAAGCGCTGAAAGGGACGACGAAGCTGACGGCAACTGCCACTTTTTTCGGCTCAAACCCCAGCAGAATCAGCACAGGCAGCAACATATTTCCGCCGCCGACACCCAAAAGTCCCGCAAGCAGCCCGACGCCCATACCCAGGAGCGACAGAACCCACGTTTTTTGGAAACGGGCTTTAGCCTTCTTTTTGAAAAACATCATCATGGTGGCGCTGAAAAGCAGAAAAAGCACAAAAATGGACTTGACGATTCTCTCATCTACAAATCGTGAAAGCTGCGCACCTACAGGCGCAAACAGCAACAGCGTGACCGCGAGCGGCAGGGCGAAGCGCACATCGAGCACTTTGCGCCTGAAATTCATCACACTCGACGTCACTGTCGTCGTGAAACCGACAAAGAGCCCCACCGCCTTGGCGAGATTGAACTCGATCCCAAGCATATGGAGCACCGGTATGACAGCGATCCCGGCCCCTGCGCCCCCCATGGCAAAGAGTGTCGAGAGCAGTACCGTGATCGTAAAATAGAGCAGATAGTCCATCATCATCTTTTTCGCTTTTTGGGCATATTGCGCACCGTTATATAATAGTTATGATCATTATACCTTATCGTTACCTCCGAAAACCCTGATTGTTCAAAACAGCACAGGCTTTCTGACCGGGACCTCCTTCACTTAACTTTGTGCGTCTGCCTCTCTATAACGGCACAGACCTGCTCTGCGCCCGTAACCGAAGCCGCGTCCCATTCCCGCTCCTCTTCCAAAGCCTCTGCCGGCAGTGGCGACATCTCTTCTTTCGACAAGCATCGTCATTTCCTCGCGCATGCCTCCACGTCGGGCGTTACGCTGTCCGAAACCGCCTGCGGCACCTCCGTCAGCGACTCTGCGTCCTTTTGCCAAGCCTTCCCTCATTCCTCTTCCTCTCATACCTCTTCCAAAATCTCTCATGGTGTTTCTCCTTCATCTGTTTTGTCCGGTTTGAGGCTCTTCTCAAACTCTTTGATCATGATAACTTTACCGTGCAATAACGCATCGGCGACTTTTCTTCTCGCTTCGGTGACGATACGCGAAAAGGTCGATCTGGAGATTCCCATACGCAGGGCAGCTTCTTCCTGATAGAGACCTTCATAGTCACTCAGACGCAGCGCTTCCATCTCATCGTGTCCGAGCGCCACACGCTCGAGTCTGTTGCCGCGTTTTCCGCATGGTTTATAACAGAGACTTTCAGGCTCAAAACCGATATTTCTCGGTCCGCTTCTGCGTCCGCGTCTTTTTGTAAGCATCCCGCAAATCCTTCACCTTTTATGAGAATATGTTCTTTAACACAAAAATTATTATACTGCACATATTCTCATATGTCAAGCCGTAAAAGAGTTGACATTTACTGAATTTTTATGTATTATTACGACGTTATTATGTTTTTTATAACTTGAAATTAAATAAAGGAGTGGCGATGACAGCGTTACAAAAACGTTCACTGGCATGCTTTCCGGTACAGTTTTTTGCCGTTATTATGGGCATATCTGGATTAACGATCGCATTTGCAAAAGCCTATCATGTCCTTGACTACGCCTATGGCTGGTATGTCATGTTGTTGCTTGCAGATACTTTGCTCTTTTTTCTGATTATTACTTTATATATCCTTAAATGGATAAAATATCCGCAGAAAGTAAAAGACGAATTTAAGCATCCGGTCAAGAGTGCATTCGCAGCCGCGATATCGATCAGCTTTCTCTTGCTTTCGATAGCATACTACGATTACGCACCGACAGTTTCGGTCACTTTCTGGTTTGTCGGAGCGATATTGCATCTGCTCTTCACACTTGTGACGATGCACTACTGGATCAACGGCGACTTCAAAGTCGCGCACATCAACCCTGCATGGTTCATACCGATCGTCGGTAATGTACTGGTTCCGGTTGTCGGCGTGGACATTGTGCCCCTCTTTGTCAATATCTTTTTCTTCTCGATCGGCCTCTTTTTCTGGGTGGTACTCTTTACGATCGTCATCTATCGCATGATCTTTCACCAGCCTCTTGCAAAACGCTTGCTGCCGACCTTTTTTATCCTTATTGCACCGCCGGCGGTAGGATTTATCAGCTATTTTCGTATCACATTCGGAAGCATCGATATGATGAGCCTCTTTCTGTACACAATCGCACTCTTCACCCTGATACTGCTTCTTTTTATGGCCAATACCTTCTCAAGGCTGGCTTTTTTTATCTCATGGTGGGCGTACACCTTTCCTTTGGCAGCCATCACTATCGCAACGATCCTGATGCATATGACTTATCACAACAGCCTCACCTATATGGTATCGACACTGCTCATTCTTTTAACCGCGCTTGTTGTCCTGATAGTCGTTTACAAGACAGTTCAGGCGATCAATCAACAAAAAATATGTATTCCGGAGGAGGATTAAAATGCAAAAAAGAGTACTAACGGGCGGTTTCGCGCTGGGTTTCATCGCGGCGCTCTTTTTGATACCGCTCATGTTCAAGACAGCTTCAAAAAATATGCTTTTCAACGAAGTTGCGAGCCCGTACGATTTCGACAAGACGGTTTCGCTCATCGCAGATCGTATCGACCACCAACCCGGTTGGCATGTCACCCAGATCATAGACCAGCAACAGGAAATCCTCTCACACGGCGGTAACGATGTCGGCAAAGTGAAAATCATCAAATTTTGTAACGCGAAGCTATCCGGGAAAATGCTTGCAGAGGATGCCAGAAAATATATGGCAGTCAAGATGCCTCTGAGCATCGCCGTCTATGAAAAAAGCAACGGCAAAGTCGCCATCGGTCTGATGAACGGGTACCTGATGGCCAGAATGTTCAGCGGTTCCGATGAGGGAGAAATCATGGAGAAAGTAGTGAAAGATATGGAATCCATCATGGATTTCGTCCATTTCAGATTTACGATATTTTAAACACAGGAGAAAAAATGAAAATAGCAGTACCGGTTGCGGATAACGCACACACCATTTATACACGTATCGGAAGAGCACCCTATTTTGCCATATTTGAAGATGGCCGTTTTACAGAGATGCGCATCAACCAACACGCGGCATCTCATCATGATGAAGATGAAGAGGCACAACACCACCACGAAGCGGGTCATGGCCACGGCAAAGGCTCAGGCAAAAGAAAAGGAGACCTGCACGCCCACGACGATGAAGCACTTCTCCCGATGGAAGCGTACTCAAAAGAGGAGGTCGAACACCATCGTAAGGATCTTGGCAATCTGAGCGATATCGATATCATACTGACGCGTGCGATAGGACCCAACATGAAAGAGGCGCTCGAGCTTGCCGGTATGAAGGTCGTCAAGATACGTAAAAAAGAGGGAGATACGGCGGAAGAGGCGGTCCAAAACTTTCTTGCAAAAGAGCATTCCTGAAAGTACATCCCGCGGTCTCAGGCCGATCAATAGATTGCCCATGGGCTGACAGGCGAAGCAGCACACCTTTTTGAGTGCGATTATCCCCGCTTCTTTCTCTGCAGGGCACGATAACATGCCAGATACGCCTCTGCAGGTCCGGCAAACGAAAAATCACACGCCATATTGAAACGGTTGAGCGCTTCGAGCCTCTCCCTCTTCTGGTAAAGTGCTAAAGCACTTCGGATCGCTTTCAGCAAATCTTCCGGCGTCAGCTTGTCGATGACGATCCCTCTGCCACACGCCACCTCCTTGTTATCGATAGCATGCACGGTATCGGCAAGGCCGCCGGTTTTGTGAACGATGGGCAGCGTGCCGTAACGCATCGCGATCATCTGGTTGAGACCGCAGGGTTCGAACCGCGAGGGCATGACAAGAAAATCGGCAGCAGCGTAGAGCCTGTGCGCAAGCCTTTCGTCATAGCCTCTGAAGTAGTGGATATTGCCATACTTTCGATCCGCCGCCTCCAGTTGCCGCGAGATCTCTCCCGCGCCGTCACCCAGAAAGGCGAAGATCAGCGGAAGTTGCGCCAGTTCGCCACAGAGCGAGGCGAGCAGGTCCACCCCCTTCTGCTCCGTCATCCTGCCGATAAAGATGAAGAGTGGCAGAGTATTCTCTGCGATCTGCAGGGGTTTTCTGTTACACACTTTGAACCGGCGCAGGCTCCTTTTCAAGCGGCACGCGAGCATCTTGTCATGCTCCGGATCGAAAACATCGGTATCTATGCCGTTGCGTATGCCTCTGAGCTTAGCACGGTGCTTGCGCAAAAAACCCTCGAGTCCGCAGCCAAACTCCGGCGTCAAAATCTCCTTCGCGTAGGTCGGGCTTACCGTCGTCACCGCATCGGCAAAGGCGATGCCAGCTTTCATAAAGTTGATCCTGCCGTAAAACTCCAGTGCCTCCATATGAAAATATTCCGAATCGATCCCAAGCAGTTCCAGACGGTTACGCGCGAAAACGCCCTGAAACGCGAGGTTGTGAATCGTAAAGAGTGTTTTCGCCGACAAACCCCGCTCTCTGGCAAAGAGGGCCGCCAGTGCGGTGTGCCAGTCGTTGAGATGGAGAATATCGTATCGCGCGCTCTGCGCAAACGCGACGATCGCCCGGCTGAAGAGCGCAAAACGCAGGTCGTTCTCTTCGTAAGCCGTGCCGGGAGGTCCGTAGAGATAGTCACGCTCACTCAAAAGTTCCGAGTAGACAAAGAGCACCTCCATCCCCTCTTTTTGCTGGCGATAGTAAGTCACCGCATACGCATGTCCTCCGAACGACAGCGTCACATCAGCCAAACGCTCCAGACTCTCCAACGCTACCTGCATGAAACGATACCAGGGAATCATCAGCGTCACACCGGCACTTTGGGAAAGTGCTTTGGGGAGGGCGTATGCGACATCTGCCAAACCTCCGCTCTTGGCCCAGGGCCAGGCTTCCGAAGCGCAGAAGAGAATCTTCACAGTTTCGCGTTGCGAATCTTTCGTGCCGCCGTTTCGGGAGCGACAGGGTTGATATGCATGCCGGAGGAGAGCTCGAACCCGCCGATACCTGTGATGCGGGGCAAAATACGTATGCCAAAACGGCAGGCCTGGGCGAAATCTCCGAACATCGAGGCACTCGTACCATCTTTTTGCAAAGGTGCGATTTCGAAAGTCAGATTGAAATCGAAGGGCCCCAAAACCGCAACCATCCTCGCATAAAGTTTTTGCATGAGTTCCGCAAGCGCTTCTCTCTCTTCACTGTTCATCGTGATCATTGTCGCAAGCGGTGCCAGCGGCGTGATCCACATTTCAAAAGGCATGGCACTCGCGAAAGGTGCGATCGCAACAAAGTGTTCATTTTTGAGTACGATTCTCTCACCGCTGTGGAGCTCCTCTTCACGCAGTGTCTCCGCAACAGGTCTGCCATGTTCACGAAAATAGGTCACCTGATGCGCCAGCATCGGAAGTTCCCGTTTCGGGATCATCGGCAGCCCTATGATCTGCGTATGCGGATGGGGCTGTGTCGCTCCGGCATGCACGCCATGATTTTTAAAGACGGAGAGCCATACCAGACGAAAGTCACGGTGCAGATCTATCACCCGCTCCTGAACCGTTGCGAGCCAGTCGGATAGCGCCCGGGCCGGCCAGCGCTCCACTCCGGTCTCATGATCGGGCATATCGATGATCACCTCGTGCGCGCCAAACCCATCCTGCCACTCGAAACTCCCCCTCCGCTCCTGTGTCAGGGAAGCTTCGATCTCGACCGCTTTGAAGAGATTGGGCACAACACGTGTCCGCCAACCGGGTTCATTGGCTCCGCTGCCGTCCCTGAGTGCGAAAATCTCGGGAGGCGTCAGTTTTTCATTCCCTTCGCAGAAGGGGCACTTCTCGGGTTCCACAAGCTTTTGCGGCTTCAGAAATCCGGCTCTCTGAGCACGGTTTGGCGCGATGATGACATAGCGGTCGTGGAAAAGATCGTAGCGTATCTGTGACATTGTATCCTCTTATAATCTCTCTAATTTATCCAAAATCTGGAACGCTTCTATATCAAATTTTGAGAAAGCGAACCATTTTTTACCCAGATCCTTCAGACTCGCACCGAAATGGTACACCTCTTTATCGTCGATGATCATGAACCTGTCATGAGACGCACTGAATTTCTGTACTGTGATCGGTTGATACTGCGTATTAAACTTGTCGATGTCAAGTTTCAGTTGTGCAGATATCTTCTTCGTATATATTGTAATTTTGGCATGCTGATTTTTCCCCAACAGTGCCAATACCGTTTCATCGATATAGTTGTCAATCAATACAATCGATTTTTTCGCACTTTTCACAAGATCGGAGACAAACAGATAGGCATCAAAAATCTGACCGTCAAAAAATATGCCCTGCCGGGGCACAGTCTCTTTTGTTTCAATAGCCTGAAACAATTGCTCAAAACTCTCTTCATGCTCGAGCAATTTTCGCTCGATATGATCGAACCTTTGAAAAATCGCAGCATTTTTCGTAAGAAAGTGGCGTATTCTGGTAAATGCCCTGAAAATCGCAATATTGACTTCTATCGCTCTCTTGCTGTTCAACACGGAAGAAAGCATCGAAACACCCTGTTCCGTAAAGGCGAAAGGAAGTGCTCCGCCAAGCTGTTTTTTAGAAGGTATCACAGTTTGTGATACCAGTTCATCCACCTCCTCAGAAGTTAACACAAACATAAAATCTTCCGGAAAACGCTCCATATTTCGTCTCACAGCCTGTTTTAAAGCCCGCGTTTCAACCTGATAAAAAGTGGCAAGATCACGATCAAGAATCACTTGCCGCTCTCTTAACGTCAAAATCTTTTTTTCTATCTGTACGATCTCTATTACAGCCGGTTGCATCAGAGTTTGTCCGCTGCGTAGTGTGCCGCCCCCAGAAGCCCGGTTTCCGGATCGCGCGAGAGTTTGACTTCGATGCTGCGCAACAGTGTATCGAAACGTCCTTTGGCCGTAAAGGCGTTCATGAAGGTTTCTCCCTGCATAAATGGCAAAATCTTCGGAGCGATACCGCCCCCGATATAAACGCCTCCGAGCGAAAGCGCCTTGAGTGCCAGATTGCCCGCTTCCTGTCCGTAGATCTCGGCGAAGAGCCTCAGCGCTTCACTGCAGAGCGGATCTCCGTACTCGAGCGCACACCGGCTGACGACCGCACTTTTGTCGACGCCCTCTTCGAGATTTTGCATATCTATGGGCTCGGGCGCGAAACCGCTCTCTCCCAGATATTCATACAGTGTGGCGAGGCCCGCACCCGAAAGGATACGTTCATAACTGACATGCCCCTTGAAACGGCTGCGCATCCAGTGCAGCAGACCCTCCTGCTGTGCGGTGACGGGAGCGAAATCGCAATGCCCTCCCTCACTCGCGCTCGGATGAAACTGCGTACCGTCCCGGAAAAGGATCGCTTCCCCAAGTCCTGTTCCCGCCGCGATGACGGCCCGATTGCCGTTTTGTCGCTTTGCGGATGGATTGAGATCGACGAAATCCTCCTCTTTGAGATAGAGCATGCCGTAGGCAGCCGCCTCCAGGTCATTCAGCAGACGAACCCGCGCTGTACCCAGTCTGGCGGCGAGCGCTTCTTCGGAAAGTTCCCAGACCAGATTGGTGGTATGGCACCTCCCCTCTATCACGGGACCAGCGACGCCAAAACATGCCGCATCGATCACTGCATCGGGATGCGCTTCGTAAAAGGCATCGATCAACACCTCAAATGTCTCATAGGAGCGGCTGGGAAATTGCATTTTCGCCACTTCCGTCAGCGCTTCCGCCTGTTGTTCAAAAAGCGCCAGAATCGTCTTGGTTCCGCCTATATCCCCTGCAAGTATCATCAAATCACCTCTTCATTTTCTGCATTGTGTGCTTTGGAGGTCAGATAGATAAACGCTTCGATGAACGCCCGATCCGCCTCTTTGGGGGAAGTGTGGTAAAAAGCGTCCCAGGCCTTCCCGCGCTGTTCGTTGTAGTTGGTTCCCGGATGATTTTTCTCCCAGGCGATACGCACCGCATGTCCGATCAGTACGTCGAGGATCAGATCGTTCTCGATCCGAAGCTCCGGGTTACTACGAAAGATACGTGCCAGTGATTCGATGATCTCGATATTGAGCTGTCGGTAGTCGGGCGCTTCGATCCCCTGTAAAAGGGTGTCGATCTTGATAGCGAAACTCTGCTCACCCGCTGTCGACTCGAGTGTCAGCTCAGAGCCGATACGGTTGCGCAGATGGTACTTCTCACCGATGACCAGTCCGCTGCACCGCTGCAGCATATGCCAGATATCTTTGTAAAAACGGGGAGAAAGCCGTGCGATCATGCCCGCCTGTTCACGCCACTGACGCCAGTTTTCCAAATCTCCCAGCTCTTCACTCAGCTCCCGCTCCTGTGCACGCTCCAGCGACGAAATTCCCTGCAACTGCAGATTCTCCTGCGCCAGCAACTCCTTCGACTCAACCGAGAAAGATTCGAGAATCGTCTTGAGTCTGGTATAGATTGTATGGGGAGCAAGCTCCAGAAGCGCTTCGTACGCTTCGGCCATCGAAACCCCTCTCTCCCTGGCGATCTGACCGACCAGCAACTGCACAAACTGCCAGGTCCGAAGCGTCAGCATGTTTTCGAACAGACCGGGACTGGTCCGCACCAGATACCCAAGATGGAGAATGATCTCCTGCGTCAAAACCCCTTCCGCGGGGTTGTCCCCGGAAAATGTATCGATCTTCTCAAGGATGGTATTGTTGTCGGTGGTCGTCGTAAAAATCGCCCTGTCGTCATAGGCTCTGCCCACCGCCAGCCGTTTTTGACGGATGACGATATCAAGCAGTACATCTTCGAGCCGGTCATCGAACTTGCCGGTCACCTGCGCCAGCTGCCGGACCACCGCCCAGTCATGATAGAGCGTGGCAAAAGCATAGAGCGCTTCGGCAAAATCGGCCAGCGTCACCTCTCCGTCGCGTGTATAGATCGGGAAGGTCCCGCCCCTTCTGCGCCAGAGCAATTCTATCGCATATGCCTGCAGCCGGCGATTTTCACTCTCCAGCAGCTGATATACGAGCATCTCATCTTCCATCGACTCCAGCCAGTGTATCTCTTCACTCGCAAGCGAGACCGCTTCACTCCCCGCGCATGCGATCAGATCGACCGTCTGTCGACTTTGCACCGCCAGAGGCTTCTCTTCCAGCTGCATACCCCGTATATC
>JANTHT010000006.1 GCA_024762235.1 Sulfurospirillum sp. | reverse complement strand
GCAGATCATAGTATACCTCAAACGGGGTTTTGATCCCATGTGTTGAATGTGGTCTTTGGGTATTGTAGTAGTCAATCCATGCGCCAATCTCCTTTTTTGCGGTCTTTCCGTTTTCAAATCCCTGAAGGTAGACACACTCATATTTGAGTGAGCGCCACAAGCGTTCGATAAACACATTGTCCATCCATCTGCCTCTGCCATCCATAGAGATGCGGATTTTGTTCTCTTTAAGTACTTTTGTAAAACTGTGTGATGTAAACTGTGATCCCTGATCTGTATTGAAGATCTCCGGTCTGCCAAATTTGCTGATCGCCTCTTCAAGAGCTGCAACACAAAAATCACTCTCCATCGTGTTACAGAGTCTCCAGCTGAGTACTTTTCTTGAATGCCAGTCCATGACAGCCACCAGATAGAGGAAGCCTTTTTTCATGGGGATATAGGTGATATCGGTACACCAGACCTGATTGACCCTGTCGATACTCAGATTCCGCAGCAGATAGGGATAGCGTTTATGCTCCGGATGAGCAATGGTGGTGCGGGGTTCCTGATAGATGGCACCCAGTCCCATCTTCTTCATCAGCCGTCGGGTGCGTTTGCGTCCGACATTGTATCCTTCACGTCTCAGATGGCGTGCCATCTGTCTGGCACCGTACCAGGGAGTGGATAAGAACTGTTCGTCGATCAGCCGCATCAGTGTCAGATTCAGTGCACTTTCCCCTTTTGGCTGATAGTAGATTGTGCTTCTCGAGATAGACAGCAGAGTGCACTGTCGGTTTATGCTGAGCTTCGGGTTATCTCTCTCAACCATCTCTCGTCTCCGAACTGCGCTCACAGTTTGGAGACTCTCTCTAAAAAATCGCGTTCCACCACCAGTTCTCCGATCTTGGCATGAAGTTTTTCGATCTCTTTCTGGGCGGAAACTTCTCTGTTCTTTTTCTTTCCCGAGAAGATATCACTCATTCCCTCCAGTGCTTCTTTTTTCCATTTGGATATCTGATTGACATTGACGCCAAACTGTGATGCCAGTTCTGAAAGTGTCTTCTCTGCTTTGATTGCTTCAAGTGCTACCTTCGCTTTAAACTCCGGTGAATGTGCTCTTCGTTTTGCTGCTCCCATTTTCTCTCTCCTAAAACTTTTTCTTTATCTTAGCATGTTGTTTGATAATGGGGTCCACCTTAAAAAGAGTGGTTAAAATACTTAGATGTTACCATCGCTCTTGCAACCTTCCATGAAAAATCTTAGAGAAAACAAAAGCACTAAAAATTTGGTATAATTTATTAAAGACAGAAGCATTGGAGATAATTATGCAAATATTCACTGTAAAAATAGAAGATGATTTAGTGGCAGAGGTTATGACTGCTCTTGAACAATTTAAAGATAATATCCAAATTACAAAAGACAAGAATCTGGAAATTGACCCATATTTTTATGAGAGAAGGAAAAAATTACAACAGATTAGAGATGACATTAAAAGTGGAAAAATGCCAACTTATGACTTTGAATCCTCAATGGACGAATTGATAAAAGAACTTGAAAATTGAGAATTATTGAGTCTGAAGAATACAAAACCAGATTAAGAGAAATCACCAACTATATCAAAAAGGATAAAAAATCTGCTGCGATCCATTTCGCAAAAGAACTTAGAAAAAATATTAGGAATTTAAATAATTATCCGTTTAAATGTAGAAAGTCTCTCTATTTTAATGATGAAAATATCAGAGATATGATTTATAAAGGCTATACGATTCCTTATGAAATAAACATTGATGAAGACACTATAGTAATTTTAGATATTTTTAATCAAAACAAACCTTAAACACAATAAACTTAGAGGAACTTTGCGATGGATAGTGCAGTTTTGTTTGCCATAACGATAGTCGTTTCGGTAGTACTTGGCTATTTTGCCCATAAATATCACTGGAAAATAGCTGATTTCTTTTAAATTACAAGTCCGGAAGTTTTTACTTCCACGATGCGCTGAAAAGAGAAATCCCTCTTTTCAGACATTGAACCTAAAGTGCATGACATCGCCATCCTGGACAATGTACTCTTTGCCTTCCAGGCGCATTTTCCCCGCTTCTTTGGCGCCTTGTTCGCCGCCGTAGGCGATGAAATCTTCATAGGCGATCACTTCGGCGCGGATGAATCCTTTTTCAAAGTCGTTGTGGATGACCGAAGCGGCTTTGGGGGCGGTCCAGCCTCTGTGGATGGTCCATGAGCGTACCTCTTTGACACCGGCAGTGAAGTAGGAGATGAGTCCCAGTTTTTCAAAAGCGGTTTTGATGATCTGCTCCAGCCCGCTCTCTTCGATGCCAAGTTCGGTCAAAAACTCTTTGGCTTCCTCCTCGTCGAGGCCTACAAGCTCCTCTTCGATCTTGGCGCAGAGTTTGATGACATCGGCGCCTACTTCAGCGGCATGCTCTTTGACTGCCTGAACATACTGATTGTCCTCCAGCAAGCCCTCTTCGTCGGTATTGGCGCCGTAGATGATGGGTTTGTTGGAGAGGAAGCGCAGCTCTTTGTCCAGCTCCAGAAATGTTTCATCCTCTCTGTCGGGAAATGTCGACACCGGTTTGAGTTCATCCAGATGGGCCTTGAGCGCTTCGGCGACGGCGAGTTTCGCTTTGGCCTCTTTCTGGGTTTTGGCTTCGCGCTGGAGTTTTGCGATCTTTTTTTCGAGTTGTTCGACATCGGCCAGGATCAGTTCTCCCTCGATGATCTCGATATCGCGCAGCGGGTCGATGGCGCCTTCGACATGCGTGATATTTTCATCTTCGAAGCAGCGCACCATGTGGAGGATCACTTCCACTTCACGGATATTGGAGAGAAACTTGTTCCCCAGTCCTTCACCCTTGCTCGCGCCCTTGACCAGTCCGGCGATATCGACAAAGTCGATCGTGGAGTGCTGGATGCGCTCGGGGTTGACGATCTTTGCCAGTTCCCCGAGCCTTGCATCGGGAACCGGTACGACCGCTTTGTTGGGTTCGATCGTACAGAAAGGGTAGTTGGCCGATTCTGCGTTCTGCGCTTTGGTCAGCGCGTTAAACGTCGTCGACTTCCCGACATTGGGAAGTCCGACGATACCGACTGCCAGACCCATTACTGCTCCTTCTTGTGATGATCGTCGCCGTAGGTGTGCTCTTTCATCCAGTAGAGACACATGCGCACGCCCGCACCGCTGGCGCCCGTCTGGTTATATCCCCAATCCTTCTCGACATAGGCCGGTCCGGCGATATCGAGGTGGATCCATTTCTCTTTGTAGTCATCGGCGACAAAGTTGTCCAGAAAGAGTGCCGCTGTGATCGCTCCGCCGTAACGTGAGGAGCTGATGTTGGAGAGATCGGCGATGTTGCTTTTGAGCAGTTGTCTGAGGTAGCGGTTGAAAGGTAGCTCTCCTGTCAGTTCACCGCTTTTGGCGGCGGCGGTCATGATCTCCTCCTTGAGCGGGTCGCTGTGCCCCATGACACCGGTCGTATACTCACCGACTGCGACCACGCAGGCGCCTGTCAGTGTGGCCATATCGACGAGATAGTCCGGTTTCTGGTCGGTCGCGTAGCAGAGGCAGTCCGCGAGCACCAGGCGTCCTTCGGCGTCTGTGTTGCGCACTTCGATTGTCTTGCCGTTTCTGGCGGTGAGGACGTCGTCGGGTTTGTAGGCGTTGCCGCCGATCATGTTTTCGCATGCGCCGACGATGGCATGTACTTCAAATGGCAGCTTCATGCGTGCAGCCCCTTCGAGGATGCTGATCGCAGAAGCAGCACCGCTTTTGTCCGCTTTCATGGAGACCATGTGTTCACTGGGTTTGAGGCTGAGTCCACCACTGTCATAGGTGAGTCCTTTACCGACAAATACAAAACGTTTTTCGGCATTTTCGGGTTTGTAGACGAGGTGGATGAAGCGCGGCGGATGGGCACTGGCACGGCTGACAGCCAGAAAGGCGCCCATCTTTTGCTCTTCGAGGAAGTTTTCATCCCCTATGAAACATGTGACATTTTCAAGCTCTTTGGCCATCTCGAAAGCGTACTCGCCAAGTAAAACAGGTGTCATGTCTTCCGGGGGTGTGTTGACGATCTCTTTGGCGTGGTTGGTCACCTCGGCGATGATCTCCGCTTCGGCGGCTGCTTTTTTCGCCGGTTCTGTTTCGAGTCTCTTGTCGGCATACTCTTCGAGGGAGAGAAGCATCTCATCGATGGTGAAAGGCTCTTTCTCGCTCTTGTACCGATCGTAGCGGTAAGTGCCGAGCAGGGCACCTTCGACGATCGCTTTGGTGTTGGTGACGGGGCACTCTTTGACGTAGGCGCCGATCTTCACGCTTGTGTATTTCGC
Organism: Sulfurospirillum sp.; assembly: GCA_024762235.1. GTDB lineage: Bacteria > Campylobacterota > Campylobacteria > Campylobacterales > QNZT01 > QNZT01. Next base: position 25,808 of record JANTHT010000006.1, on the reverse strand, counting down.
TCTCTGGATCGCTTTGAGTGCGTTGGCGACGGCGAGTCTCACTTCGTCGCGATCGAGTGAATCGACGCCGGTGTAGACGCGGTGCTGGTGCGGCAGAAACGCGACGCTGTCGAGTTTGCCTTTAAAGTCAAGTGTCTCCAGGTCTGTTTTGTCCGCGACCCATTTGTGGTCGAGATTGCCGTCGACGACGATGACGATCTCACAATCGGCCTGAACGGATGCTATCTTCTCTTCTGTTACTGTAAATGTCATAATGTTTTCCCTCTCTCCTCAAGATTTTTTTCTATTTTTTTGTTGAGCATGTAAAAGCCTCCCAGTACAGCGAGTGCAAAGGGGAGGGCAAAGTACCAGTGCGCTTTGGCGTAGTGCAGCAGTGCGATGAGCTGTTCGCCGAACATATAGGCGAGCAGAATCGTCACAGCAGCCCATACCCAGGCGCTCAGCAGGTTGATCAGTGCGAACTTTCCGGCGCTGTACCGCGTCAGGCCGATCGACATCGGGATGACAGTGCGCAGTCCGTACATATAGCGCTGCAGAAAGATGATCGGCCAGCCGTACTTTTTCAGCAACAGGTGGGCGATGGCAAATTTACGCCGGTGTTTGCGCATTTTTTTGTGGATGTAGCCTTTGGCATAGCGTCCGATATAAAAGTAGATCTGGTCACCTGCAAAACCGCCCAGACCCGCTACAAATATCGAGAGTCCTGCATTCATATGTCCTGTATGGGAGAGGATCCCCGCCATGATCAGGCCAAGCTCTCCCTCCAGAATACTCCAGAAAAAGAGTACGATATAGCCATGTTCCTGAAGCAGGTGCAGCAGTCTCTCTTCCAACAGTTACTCTTCCCTAATCAAAATGAAGCAGCTCTTTGGCCTGCATCATATCTTTGTCACCGCGTCCGGAGAGGTTGACGACGATCCTCTTGCCGGCTATCTCCTCTTTTGGCATCTTTTTCAGATAGGCGATGGCATGCGAACTCTCGAAAGCGGGGATGATCCCCTCACGTTTGGAAAGCCAGACAAAGGCATCCAGGGCTTCGTCGTCGGTGATCGCTTCATAGCGTGCCGCGCCGATCTCTTTCAAAAAGGCATGTTCGGGACCGATACCCGGATAATCCAGTCCTGCGGAGATGGAGTGTGCTTCGAGAATCTGACCATCTTCATCCTGCAGCAGGTAGCTGAGCTGTCCATGCAGTACACCGGGACTCCCCTTGGCGAGGCTGGCGCCATGCTTGCTCTCCAGCCCCAGTCCCCCCGCTTCTATACCGATACAGGTGGTATTTTCATCTTCGAGAAAGTGGTTGAAGATCCCCATCGCGTTGCTGCCGCCGCCGATACACGCGATGACGTAATCGGGCAGTGCGTTCTCTTTTTCCAGAATCTGCGCACGCGCTTCGTAGCCGATGATACTCTGGATGTCACGTACCATCATGGGGTAGGGGTGTGGCCCCGCTACGGTACCGATCAGGTAGTAGGTGTCGCGCGCGTTGGTGACCCAGTGTCGGATCGCATCGTTCATGGCATCTTTGAGGGTACGGCTGCCGCTGGTGACGGCATGGACTTTGGCACCCAGCAGTTTCATGCGAAAGACATTGAGTTCCTGACGGTGGACATCTTTTTCACCCATGAAGATTTCACACTCCAGCCCAAACAAAGCGGCGACGGTGGCAGTTGCGACCCCATGCTGGCCCGCACCCGTCTCGGCGATGATCTTTTTTTTGCCCAGGCGTTTGGCGAGGACCGCCTGCGCGATACAGTGGTTGATTTTGTGTGCGCCGGTGTGGTTGAGGTCTTCGCGCTTCAGATAGACTTTTGCACCTAACTCGTCGGAGAGGTTTGCCGCGTAGTAGAGCGGACTGGGGCGGCCGACATACTCTTTGTAGTAGTAGTCCACCTCTTTCCAGAAATCCTCATCGAAGCGGAGTTTGCGGTAGTCTCTGTCCAGATCGAGCAGAATCGGCATGAGTGTTTCGGGAACATAGCGCCCGCCGAAGATGCCGAAGTGCCCCAGATCGTCAGGATCGTGGGGAGAGGGTTTTGGGATGTACATCTAGTGGACCTCCAGTACAGTGTAGACCGGGGTGATCTTTTTGAGTTCCCTGTCGCCTCTGAGAAAATCGAGCCCGAGGATGAAGCAGGCTTCTATGCAGTTGGCACCCGATTTGTCGATCAGGTTGGCCGCAGCGGTCGCAGTACCGCCTGTAGCGATGAGATCGTCGATGAGCAGGACATTGGGTCTCTCTTTGTCGCATGCGAAGGCGTCGATATGGATTTCGATTTCGTCGAAACCGTACTCGAGTGCGTACTTTTCGCCGATGGTCGTGTAGGGGAGTTTGCCCTGTTTGCGTATCGGGACGAAACCCTTGCCCAAACGGTCGGCGAGTGCCGCACCGAAGATAAAACCGCGACTGTCGATACCGGCAACAAAATCGATATCCATCTCTTTGTAGCGATCTTCGAGATGATTCATCAGGTAACCGAAAGCTTTGGGATCTTTGAGCAGCGTCGTGATATCTTTGAAGATGATGCCGGGTTTGGGAAAGTCCGGGATATCACGGATTTTCTCCAGCAGATACGCTTTCTCTTCTGTTGTAAGTGTTTCCATACGCTATCCTATCTGAACATGAAATATTTTGCGGTAAAAAATCCTACCAGAGTCAATCCGAAAAGGATATAGCCGAACAGTTCAATTTCCATCATTTTTCCTTTAGATTAAATCAGTGCTTCGATGCGTTCTTCGAGCTCTTTGATCTTCTGCTGCAGCTGATCGTTTTCGAGTTTTTGCTGTGAACTTCTGGCACGCAGCGTTTTGATATTGTTCTTCGCTTTTTCCAGCTCTTCGGTTAGTATGTCGATGTTTCCGATCGCACGCTGCAGTTGCAGGCGATACTTTCGGATGATCAGCTTGCTCTCGTCGATGTTGCTCTTTTTGACCTGGTTGATACTCAGCTCTTTTTTGTAGAGTGTCTTGTAGTAGTTGAGCATGATCAGCAGATAGATGATCACGAAAACTGCGAGCGTGTAGAAAAACCAGTCGATGAACATGTCAGATTTCGATCTTCGCTACCCTGTTGGCGTGTCTTCCGCCCTCGAAGGAGGTTTCGTTCCACGCTTTGAGGATCGACTCGGCGACACCGAGTCCGACGACACGCTCTCCGAAGCAGAGGACATTGGCGTCGTTGTGCGCTCTGGCCATCTGTGCCGTATAGGCGTCATGGCAGAGGGCGGCGCGGATCCCTTCATGTTTGTTGGCCGCCAGACTCATGCCGATGCCGGTTCCGCAGATCAGAACGCCGAAACTTCCCTCTTCGGCGAGGACTGCACGGGCGAGTTTGTGGGCGAAGTCCGGGTAGTCTACACGCTCGGCGGAGTCGGGGCCCAGGTCTTCGACTTCATGTCCCAGATCGTGTAGCATCTGCTTGACCTTCTCTTTGATGGCAAACCCGGCATGGTCGGTTGCGATGAAGTATTTCATGGTTGTCGTTACCTTCACTTTTTGGGATATTATAGCAAATGGATGTTTAAAAGGGGAGGGGAGGGGCTGTGCGCGGGAGAGAGTCTCCCGCATCTACTATGATTTGAAGTGGTCGAGGATCTTGTTTTTGTCCTCTTTGATCAGGTCGGCTGCGAGATCTTTTTTGATCAATGCCCTGACATCTGCCGGGAGTGCCGCCATCAGAGCGGGATGGTGCTCTTTGGGAAAGGCGAGAAAGAGTTGCTTCGGTTTTTCGTGTTCGACCACTTTTTCGATATCGGTGGCTACATCTTTGATGGTGCGTGCTTCAATCGTATCTTCAAGCTTGTTGTCTTCGACGTTGCCGTGTTTAAAATTGCCCGCTTTGTCACTGACATGTTCGCTGATCTTTTTGTGCGCCGCGATATAGTCGAGATCAGTGAGCAGTTCCAGGGACCATGAGATCTTGAGATCGTGCCCGTTGTTGACGATCGCCTCATGCTTGACGGGTTTGTAGACTTTGAGCTCCCCGAGATCCGCGATGATGATCAGTGTATCGTCCAGTTTCATATCTTCCTCCTGTTATTATTGAATCTTTATTATAGCAAAAAACAGTTCAGAACCGGCATCTGCCGACGCAGGTTTTTTATAGTGTGCGTGGCAGGAGATGTCGTTTTTTCGGTTTGCCGAGCAGTTTGGGCAGTTCATCGCCCTCCACGACCTCTTTTTCGATCAGCAGTTTCGCAAGTCTGTCGATCTGCGGCCAGAACTCGTCGACGAGCTTTTCGGAGCTCTTTTGCGCCGCCTCTATCCAGTGCAAAAAGCGCTTCTCGACCGCTTCGGAGAGAAAGTAGGGGTCGGTCTGGCTGACGGCACTGAGGTTGATGAACCCCAGCTCTTTGTCCATGCCCAGAATGGCGATGGCATTGTATGCCTGAAAACTCGCCTGATAGAGGTCGTCCACAGCGCCTGTGTCGATGGCGGAGCGTTTGCCGGCTTTTTTCATCTTGGCGATCTGGCCCGCATGCAGGACGCAGATATCATGAAAGATCTCCTCTTTGGTGACGGAGGCGATCTGCTCTTCGTTGTTGTAGGAGACGAAACCGAGCATCTTGCTGCGTGGTGAGATCGTGATCTGCTCGATTTTGACATTGGGCAGTAGAATGTAGGAGAGGATGGCATGTGCCGCTTCATGATAAGCGGTCATCTGCATCTCCTGTTCGAGGTTGCGGATCATCTGGCTCTCGATCTTGTGACCGTATTTGATGATATTGATCTGCTCGATCAGGATATCTTCGGTGATCACCTTTTTGCCCTGTTCGATCACCGCGAGGGCTGCCATGCGTCCCAGCCGCTCCAGATCGGCAGCACCCAAACCTGTGATATAGCGCACGATGCGCTGGACGTCGATCTTGCCGTCGTTGGGTTTTTGGAGGATTTTTTCAATAAAAAAGCGTCTTGCTTCGGGGTCGAGCCTGGAGACTTCGATGAGGAAGTCGAGTTTGCCGGGAGAGAGGAGTACGGGGTCTATCTCTTCGATCTCCACAGCGGTTGCGACGGTGAAGACATATTTGCCCTCCGTAATCGGGACATCTTCGATCTCTTTGGCCACATCGGCAAATGAGATGTTGGTGATGGTACCGTGGTAGAGTCCTTTGATATCGATATCCTTGAGGATAACGATGGAAGGCGCATGTTTGATCGCTTCCTGATAGACACTTTTGATATAGGCAGCATCGAAGAGTTTGGAACCTGTGATCTCGAAGTAGGGAACATCGGCGGCATTGGCGAAGGCGCGTGCGAGCATCCCTTTCCCGACACTTTCGGGACCGTAGATCAGCATGCCTTTGGGCGGAGATATCTTGAAGTCGTCGACGATTTTGGGGTTTGTGAAGATTTTGACGATCGCTTTCAGCCGCTCTTTCACCTGTTTGTGGCCGATCACATCATCGAAAGTAACGGTGGAAGTTTTGGGAACGATACGCTCTGTATCCTCTTCTTTTTTCATGAGAGTCGCCTTTGTCTGCACTGGAAATAGTCTGGAGGGATTTTACTCAAATTTATGTAAAATATGAAAAACAAATGGAGTGGCTATGCCTGTAAAAAAAAAGCCTGTTACACTCAAACGTGAAATCACCCTGTTTTTACTGGTGTTTTATGGCCTGGGAAATATCCTGGGTGCCGGTATCTATGTGCTTATCGGGGACATTGTCAAAATCAGCGGTTATTTTGCCCCGGTCTCTTTTATCGTTGCATGTATTGTCGTGTTTTTTACGGCGCTCAGTTATGCCGAACTCTCTGCGCGTTTTCCTCTGAGTGCCGGAGAAGCGGTGTATGTAAAGGAGGGGTTTGGAAGCGATACACTCTCTTTGTTTATCGGTCTTGCGATCGCTTTGAGTGGCATATTGTCGGTTGCGACAATTGTCAGCGGTTTTTATGACTATTTTGTACGCTTTTTCGATCTGCCCAAATTTTTTGTGGTGTTTGGCGTGCTTGTCATGCTAAGCCTGGTCGCGATATGGGGGATCAAAGAGTCGGTGCGCGTCGCCGCGGCTTTGACCTTTGTAGAGATATCGGGACTTTTGATGGTCATATATGTGGGGATCTCCTATGTCCCCGATACTTTGGATATCTCCAAAATCGTGCCGCCGTTTGATCTGTCGGTATACAACAGTATCGTTTTGGGTGCCTTTTTGGCATTTTATGCATTTATCGGATTTGAAGATATGGTCAATGTCGCACAGGAGGTCAAAGATCCTGCCAAAACGATGCCTCGGGCGATTTTACTGGTATTGCTCATGTCGACTCTGTTGTATATCGGTGTGGCGTATGTGACAGTTTCGGTCATTCCACCGTCGCAGCTACAGGAAAGTGGCGCGGCACTGGCGCTGGTATATGAAAAAGCGACAGGCCAAAAGGCGACGATACTCTCCCTGATCGGGATGCTGGCAGTGATCAACGGTGCGTTGGTGCAGATTATCATGGTATCGCGTATCTTGTATGGCATGTCGGACAAAGGGTGGTTACCACGCTTTTTGGCGAGTGTGCATCCCAAAACACATACGCCTGTCAATGCGACGATTGTGACCAGCATGGCGATCTTTCTGTTTATTCTGCTACTGCCACTTTTGATATTGGCAAAATATACAAGCTTTGTGATACTTGTCGTATTTACAGTGGTAAATGCTGCACTGTTGAGGATCAAACTGAAAAAGGGGAGTCAAAAAGGAGTTGGATTCGTACCGCTGTGGGTTCCGATGGTCGCGATCGTTCTCAATCTGGCAGTATTGGCTGTACAGATCATGCATGAAGTAGGTTAGGTACAGCGATAAGCCGGGTTCTGTCGTTGGGTGATTATTTGTCTGGACTCTTTTTTACAAAAGAGTTCCTGCGAAGCGAATATATGATGAGACTTGTACCATAAGCTTCTTGCTGCAGGTTGGGTTTACCTGGCTACCCTGATTGCTCAGGGTACCGGTGAGCTCTTACCTCACCCTTTCACCTTTACCATCTTCACCAAAGATGGAAGTCTTCTCTCTGTTGCACTTGCCCTCGGGTTACCCCGGCCATCCGTTAGATGGAACCTTGTCTCATTGCAGCCCGGACTTTCCTCTGGCTAACGCCAGCAATCACCTGCTGTACCTGAATGCATTATAGCATAAAATTGTCCTGATTGGAAAGTTTTGTAACGGGGTCAAAAAAAGATATCCTCATCTTGTCCTGTGGTATTGATTAAAAATAGATAGTATGATACTATTAGATATTATAGTTAAGAAAAGGGGTTGAAATGAAGCGCGTGATGGGTGTTGGAATCGGGATTTTGTTGATGGGAAGTGCACTTTTCGGCTTTGAACATATCAAAGATCTGAAGGATTTCAGCAAGAAGACGGCCAAAGGGAATGTGATTGTCGAGTTTTACGGCACATGGTGCGGACCCTGTAAAGAGATGAAGAAAAATCTTCAAAAGATCAACCGCAGAAAAGAGAAGGTGAAGATCTATCAGGTAGACATAGACAAGGCGCAGGATGTCGTCGACATGTACGGTACGCCACAGGTACCTGCCATACTCTACATGAAAGATGGAGAGATACTCCAGGGGTATGTCGGTCTGAAGATGATGCCCGAACTCAAAAGCGATATCAAGCGCTATTTTCACACAAAATCACTCCAGGTAGCTTCTCAGGACAAGCAAAAGTAGTCCTGTTTTCACAGAAATGGAGGAAATATCCTCCGTTCCTGTCTTGTATTTACTTAAAATCTGATAAAAAATATAGCTAATTTTAGAGACATTCCATTTTTACACACACTTTTTGAGAGAAATTGCAAAAAATAAATTTAAATAATTTGATAAGTAAATCATATATGACAAAAAAATGAAGATATTTGTGTATAAATTTAAGGTTAAAAACTAAAATACTTTTATAAATACAAATAGTTACATCAATAGTAGCTATTATTAAATATCAATAAAAAAATATATTAATTGACTCATGACAACTTATGACCTATACTTACAGTGTAAAAAATCAAATTACAAAAGGAGTTCGTATGAACAAAGTTTTAGCAGTAGTAGCAGGTTTAGGTTTGGCAGTCAGTTTGCAGGCAGGTTCTGTCAAGTGTGATTTTCCGGTGATCAAATGTGAGCCGATCTATAAAACAGTCATCAAAAAGATCCCTCACAAAGAGTGTTGGGAAGAGCAACAAAAAAGCAAAGTTGATTACAAACAGAGCGGTGTTGACGCTTGTACGACAGGCGGAATCGTCGTTTCCAAAAGATGTTTCGTGACTAAATGTAAAACAGTCTATCAGTCCATCGAAGAGCAAGTACTCGTAGGATACAAAAACTATGCAAAATGTGGTTGTAACACATTCGCTAAAATCAGCAACTGCAAGTTGAAATTCATCACAGCGACTATCAACTACTAAAAAAAGCGTTCAGGGAGAATTCCCTGCTCCATATCATATACACATACACTTGAAGAGTCTCCTGCCTGGCGGGTTGCTCTTCTACTCTTCCTCTTTTTTACTTTTTTACTTTTTTAAACTGTTGCAACCATTCATGATTGGCTTCGATGACGTTACTTTGCTGCTCCAGCAGAGAGATGATGATCGAATCGAGTTCGTCTGGCGAGAGGTATCGCAAGACATAGGGTGCGATCTCGAGAGTCCCTCCGTAAGTGTTCAGCAACTCCTCTATCTGTCTCAGTTTTTCCGCTTTTTCTTTTTCTGTATTCATCGTCTCTTTTAGTCCACCGGCATCTGAAACTTTTGGGTGATCAGCTCCCCGTCGTTGTCGAAGTAGAGGTAGTAGAGCAGATCTTTTCTGACAGGCAGTCCCGCGAGATAGCGCAGTGCCAGATTTGCCTGCAGCGACGCGATATGCATGACGATCGGCGCGGCGATCCCGGCAGGCGCTTTGTCGCTGATCTTGAAGGCGCTGAAATCGCTCTTTTCAAAGAAGCAGACCTGACCGTTCCAGGCTTCGACGGAGCCGTAGAGCCATGGTCTGTCGATCGATCGGGCATGTTTGTCTATCTCCGCCCGGACAGGGAGGTTGTCCGTCGCATCGATGATGAGATCGGGAACGATTCCCTCTTTGCTGAAAGCCCGGAAATCGCCGGTAAAGGGTTTGACCGTCACATAGTCGCAACGCGATCTGATCACTTCCGCTAATGCCTCGCACTTGTACCGGCCGGTGTCGTTTTTGGTGAAGGCGATCTGGCGGTGGATGTTGTGCACTTCGACCTTGTCAAAATCGACCAGATGGATCGTCCCTATGCCGGTACTTCCCAGCGCAATTCCCAGAGAGGAACCAAGCCCTCCGCATCCTATGATCGCAATCTCTCTCTTTTGCAGCGACTTTTGTGTCTCTTCTCCCCAGAGCTGGATCTGGCGATGGAAATAGGCTTCCATACTCATATGATCTCCCTGATACGCAGCTGCTCCTGAAACTTCCAGGTCTCTTTTGCTTCGTTGACTTCCTCTTTGTTGATGTTGATGATCAGCAGCTCCTCTTTGGAGTTGAGCGACTTTTCGATCTCTCCGAAGGGGTTGATGAGATAGGTCTCTCCGTAAAATTTCCAGAGGCTCTCGTCGTCGTTGTAGGTTCCGACACGGTTGACACGCAGGATGTAGGTACTGTTGAGGAGTGCGCGGGATTTGAGGATCTCGTTCCAGCGCTGGTTGGAGCCGAATGTCGAGACAGAGGGAACGAGTACCACCTCCACGCCGCGCTTGACCATCTCGATCCAGACCTGGTCGAAGTGGATATCGAAACCGTTGATCGCTGCGTAGGTGATCCCGTGATAATCGAACTGTATGAAGGAGATCGCATCGCTTTTGGCATTGTCGAAAAAGGCGTCTTCATCCCAGTGCGGGTAGTTGATCAGAAAGTTCTGGTTGACAAATTCGACGCCTTCGGGGGTGAATTTGCCCAGTGCCTTGTAGATTTTGCCATCTTCCACCAGCACAATCGGTGCAACGATGATGAGGTTGTAGATGGTGGCGTAGTGGGAGAGCGCTTCGATCTTGTGCCGGCTCTGCTCCGCGATCATGGGGCGCGCCATCTTCTGCAACTCTTTGAAGAATGTGTTGAGTACATACTCCGCCAGTACGACGACGCGTACCCCTTTCTGGCTGCAAGTCTGCAGGTAGCGGTCAAGCTTGCTGTTGCTCAGCGGGAGGGTGGATAGCTGTAGTGCGGCGACTCTCATGTCGGCTCCTTCTGGTCCTGGTTGTAGGTTTCAAACTCCAGTTTGGCATTTTCGAGCAGTTTCGTCGCTTCCTGAAGCTCTTTGATCCCCTCTTTATAGTAAGTGACACTCTGGCTGAGTGTGATTTCGGGATCCATCAGTTTCTCGAGTATCTCTTTGGCATGTGCGATCTTCTGCTCAAAACTCATTTCGTTGTTGTTTGCTTCTTCCTGCATGGTTACTCCTCCAGTGCTTGTGCGATATGGTGTGAAAATTTATCCAGTTCTACCAGAAAGGCGTCATGCCCGTAGGTGCTGTCGATTGCATGATAGGTGACGAGATCTTTTTTACCGATGTTGTGCAGCCTCTCTTCGATACACTTCATCTCTTCGGGCAGAAAGAGAAGGTCACTTTTAAAAGCCAGCAGGTAGATCTGCGAATTGATACGCCCCAGCGAATCTTCGAGCGAATCGTAGTTGCGTGTCGCATCGAAGATATTGATTGCCTTGGTGATATAGAGAAAGCTGAGCGGATCGAACCACTGTACGAAGTTCATGCCGTTGTAGTCGAGGTAGCGCTCGACCTGAAACTTGCCGAAGAGTTCGTAGAGACCGTCGGTTTCGACATACTCCCTGCCGAATTTCTCCTGCATCGACCAGGGACTCAGGTAGCTGATATGTCCGCACATGCGTCCGGTCGCGAAACCGGGGAAGCCGTTCTCCCGGATCACCTGCGGGTCGTAATAGCCGCCCCCGAATGCCGGATCCTTGATGACCGCTTCCCTGGCAACTTTGTTGAAAGCGATTGCCCAGGGTTGGGTCGCATAGGTGGATGCGAGGATGATATGCTTTTTCGCGAAGTTGGGATGTTCTATGGCAAAACAGAGTGCCTGCATGCCGCCCATCGAACCGCCGATGACGGCATGTGCGTGGTGGATGCCGATGCGGTCGAAGAGGATGCGCTGCGCCTTTACCATGTCGCTGATCGTGATGACGGGAAACTTGAGGCGGTAGGGCTCGTCGGAGGGGTACATCGCCGACATGGGACCTGTACTGCCGAAACAGCTGCCGATGACATTGACACAGATGACGAAATATTTTGTCGTGTCGATCGGTTTGCCGTCACCGATCATACCGTCCCACCAGCCGGGTTTGATGTCGCCTTCGTAGGTGCCTGCGGCATGGTGGCTTCCGGTGAGTGCATGGCAGACGACGACGACATTGCTTTTGTCGGCATTGAGTTCACCGTAACTCTCGTAGGCCAGATCGTAAGGTTCGAGAATCCGCCCGCTTTCCAGATAGAGCGGGTTGGTGAAGTGCTCGGTTTTGGTCGTTACTTTCAATTAACCCTCGAGCGCCTGTGTCAGATCCGCGATCAGATCCGAAGTATCTTCGAGGCCGATGCTCAGACGTATGAGCCCTTCGCTGACACCTGCAGCGATCAGTTCCTCATGATTCAGCTGCTGGTGCGTGGTACTCGCCGGGTGGGTGATGATCGATTTGCTGTCACCGATATTGACGACGAGAGAGAAGAGTTCGGTTTTGTCGAGGACCTGCAATGCTTCATCGTAGCTACCCACTTCGAAACTGAGCAGTCCGCTGCAACCGCCTTTGATGTACTTCTGTGCGTAGGGGTAGTTGACATCGCTTTTGAGGCCGGGGTAGTTCACCTTTTTCACTTTGGGATGCTGCTCGAGAAACTCGGCGATCTCCAGGGCACTTCGGCTGTGCTGTTTCATGCGAAGCGGCAGATGCTCGAGCCCCTGTATGAAGAGCCAGCTGTTGAAAGGGCTGGGTGCCGCACCCAGGTCGCGGAGGAGTGCGAGTCGTGTACGCAGTGTAAAGGGAGGCAGCGGTACATCGGTGTAGACGAGACCGTGGTAGCTGGCGTCGGGTTCGTTGAAGTGTGCGTAGCGCGGATTGTTTTTGATCTTCTCGACGAGATTTTCACGCTCGACGATGATCCCGCCTATGGCCAGCCCCTGCCCGGTGGTGTATTTGCTGGTGGAGTGGAGGCTCAGATCGCATCCCAGTTCGAAAGGTTTGCAGTGGATCGGCGTGGCAACAGTGTTGTCGACGGCGGTCAGGATGCCATGCTTTTCGGCGATCGCGACGATACCGTCGAAATCGGGCACGTCGATACTGGGATTGGTGATACTCTCGAAGAGGATCAGTTTGGTCTTTTCGTCGATCAGCGCTTCGAGTTCCGCAGGATTGTGGACGTCGAAATAGCGGGCTTCGATTCCGAAACGTTTGATGGTGTGTCCGGTGAGTGTGACGGTGCCGCCGTAGAGTTTGCTGGCACAGACGATGTTGTCACCCGCTTCGGCGACGTTGGCGATGGTGTTGAAGATGGCGGCCATACCGCTGGAAGTGGCGATCGCGGCTGCGCCCCCTTCGAGTGCTGCGAAACGTTTTTCAAAGACATCGGTGGTGGGATTCATGAGCCTTGTGTAGATGTTTCCCAACTCTTTGAGGGCGAAGAGATTGGCTGCGTGTTCCGCATCCCTGAACTCGTAGGCGGTACTCTGGTAGATCGGCACTTCCATCGTGCGCTGACTATCTTTTTCGTATCCGACGTGGAGGAGTTTTGTCTGATCTTTCATCGTTATAGGGCCTTTTACGTAAATCTGATTATTATAGTAGAGTGATTATTTGTTTTCGCTCATAAAAGTGATATAATCCCAAAAATTTAGAAACAGAGGCGGGCACTTTCAAGTGCACTTAAAATAGTTTCATTTTATCGGAAGGACCTCTTTTGAAGATACTCTATATCGCCGATCTCATCGGCAAACCCGGGCGTACGATGTTCAAATATCACATACCATCCATACGTGACAAATATGCGCCTGACCTGGTGATCGTGAATGGTGAAAATGCCAGTCACGGCTTCGGACTGACACAGAAAAACGCCAAAGAGCTTTTCAATGCCGGAGTGGACCTCTTTACCGGAGGCAATCACAGCTGGGACAAGAAAGATATCATCCCGATGCTCGAAGAGGGAAGGGTACTGCGCCCCATGAACTATCCCAAAGCGGCACCCGGAAGTGGTATGAAGATTGTCGAAGCGGATGATGCAAAGCTGGCGGTGATCAATCTGATGGGACACTATACGATGCCGATGGTGGACAACCCCTTTACGATGATCGTCGAAGAGGTTTCAAAGCTGCATGACAAAGGGATCCGCAATATCTTCATAGACTTTCATGCCGAAGCGACAAGCGAAAAACGCGCTCTGATGGCGATGCTGAAGGGAAAGGTGAGCGCGATCTGCGGTTCGCACACGCATGTGGGCACCGACGATCTGGTACTCGATGAGGGGACTTTCTACGTGACCGATGTAGGGCTCACGGGGTGCCGCGACAATGTGATCGGGATGGATACCAAAGAGCCGCTGGAGCGGTTTCTGCGAGGGTTCGGCGGAAAGTTCGACGTGCCCAACCACTGCAAGCGTATACTGCAGGGGGTGCTCTTCGAGATCGAAGCGGGCAGGTGTGTGGATGCTTTCAAGATCAAGGCGTACGACGAGCGGGAAGTGGAGATCGTACAGCATGCTTACAGGGAGGTGTGAGCGATGTGTATCACCGACAGTTATGCGCTTCTGGAAGCACTCAAAAAGCTGGGAATCAGGGCGGATGAGAGAGATCCGAACTGGTGGCCCCGGAGCATGACATTTGAAGTTGTCGTCGGGGCGATCCTGACCCAGCAGACCAAATGGGAGAAGGTCGAAAAGTCTCTGGAAAACCTCAAAGATGCGGGGCTTCTGTCGCTCGAAGCAGTGGCGGATGCCGAGATCAAGCTGTTGCAGACGCTCGTCAAACCGAGCGGTTTTTACAATACCAAAGCGAAACGACTGCAGCTTCTGTGTCGCAATATCATGCTCGATTTCGGGGATTTTGCGGCATTTCAGGAGGGGGTTGACCGGGAGTGGCTGCTTGCGCAAAAAGGGGTGGGGGAAGAGAGTGCCGACGCGATCCTCAACTATGCATGCGGACGTGAAGTGATGGTGGTCGACAGTTATACACAGAGGCTTCTGGAAGCCCTTGGATACGGCTTTGAGAGTTACGGTGAGATACAGGCGTGGCTGCATTGGGGTATAGCAGAAAACTGGACAAAAGTTGTGCAGCTCTATGGGCAGGAGTTGCCGTTATCCACAATTTATTCACGATTTCACGGTAAAATTGTAGAGTATGCAAAAGTGCATATTCGTGGCAAAAGTGTAAATAAAGAGGAGTTGTGCCCATGAATCAAAACAATCTTACCATCGATCCCGCAAAACGATCACTATATGAACGTGAACTCGAGAGTTGTATGCAGAAGTATAAAGACAAAAAGAGCGAGTTACAGTGGGCGGATAACGATTTTGAAGAGTCACTCATCGAAGATGAGATGGAAAAATATGCGATCAGAATCAGAAGCCTGAAGCAGGCACTCGGAAAGTTGAAGCAGAGAGCTTCCCAGACAGCCTGAGAGGTGCAGAGAGTCCGTAAACTCTCTGTGTAAGATCTACAGTTCTCTCTCTTCCGCAACGTTGAGCCCAAATCCGCTGATGCCGACGAACTCTCTTTTTCGCTGTGTCACCAGCAGCTTGATATCCCTGAACCCCAGATAACGCAATATCTGCGCCCCGATACCATACTCTCGCATGTAGGGATTTTCGTTGGTCGCTTTTTCAAGAAAGATGAGTGCGCCCCCTTCCTGTTTCATGATCTCCACACTCTTGATGATCGCATCGTAACGGTATTTTGTGAAAAGCTCCAGATCGGTTCCAATGTTGTGAAAACGGACATTTTGCAACGGCTGGCCCTCTTTTTTGAAGAGGAATGCGACATGATGGTTGTCGTTGTGATCGACGAAATCGACACGGCGCGCGGGGATATTCATGAACTCCGTGTTGGACTCCGCGACAACCTTGATCAGCGATTCATGCTCCATGCGGTATTCGACGATATCGGAGATGTAGACGATTTTGAGGTTATGTTTCCTGGCAAAGATCTCCAGATCGTCACGTCTGGCCATCGTACCGTCCTCTTTCATGATTTCACAGATGACAGCCGCTTCGGCGATACCTGCCATCTTGCAAAGATCCACAGACCCTTCCGTGTGGCCGGTGCGTACCAGTGTACCGCCATCTTTGGCGATCAGGGGAAAGATATGTCCGGGGCGGACCAGGTCGGTCGGTTTGGTGTTATAGTCCGCCAGCAGTCTGATCGTCATGTCACGTTCCGCTGCGGAAATCCCTGTCTCGCACTCCCTGGCATCGACAGAGACGGTAAAGGCGGTTTCATAAGAGGAGTCGTTTCGCTCGACCATCGGTGCCAGATCGAGTCTCTCAGCGATCTCTTTTTCCAGTGCGACACAGATGAGCCCTTTGGCTTCACTGGCAAGGAAGTTCACTTTTTCCGGCGTGGAAAAGGTCGCGGCGTACACCAGGTCTCCCTCGTTCTCTCTGTCTTCATCATCGATCATGATGACCATGTTTCCCTTTTTGATCTCTTCTATCGCTTCTCTGACGCGGTTGATAGGCATAGGCCCTCCATGATTTTTCATGATTATACAAAAAAATTCCAAAAACCCTTGACAAATAAGAAAAAAATGAATATAATCACACTCCGATTTGAGAGATACTCAAACAGAGCTGGATATTGGGGTATGGCCAAATGGTAAGGCATCTGGTTTTGGTCCAGTGTATTGGGGGTTCGAGTCCCTCTACCCCATCCACCTTCATTGTCGCGGGATAGAGCAGTTCGGTAGCTCGTCGGGCTCATAACCCGAAGGTCGGCGGTTCAAATCCGTCTCCCGCAACCAAACAACTTCTTTTTAATATTGCAATTACAATTTTTCACTTGTTTCTTTAAGTATCAGAGAATCGACGGTTCCTATATACGATTTGCCCAGTAGTTAGGTTTTCTATGAAGATTTGCGATGGCAATCACGAGAATTTTATCTTTACGGTTTTGGTAAATTATTCCATAAGGAAAAGTTTTGACCAGACATCTTCTTGTATTTGCAGAATTTTTGCTCCAGCCTTCAGGATAATATTGTATAAGTTCAATCGCGTTGTAAACTTCGTTTATAAATCTTAAACCTAAGTTTTTTTGTTGATATTCATAATATTCATACGCATCGCTTAGCTCGCTTTCCGCAACTTCCAAAAATTCGACGTTTTTCATCGATCACTTGTTAAATTTATGAAAAACTTCTTCAGCCGGGATGGAGTTCATTTTGCCTTTTTCATACGCCTCTATTCTCTCCTCGGCTTCTTTTGCCCAAATTTTGTCCATATCCGGATTTGGTTGATGGAGTGAATGTAAAATTTCATCAATCAGTTTTAATTTTTCTATCGGTTTAAGAGGGTCGATCTCCATAATAATCTGTTCAAAGGCAAGCATTTTTAGTTCCTGTTTTTTCTTCTTTTGTCTATTATAACATATCGGTAGAGCTTATGAAAATATGAGACACAGCATAAACCTATGTTTCACAACCCCGGCGTTCTCTTCGAGGCTTCGGAACAAGCCGGTTCTGTTGCAGACGGCGGGGTCGATGGAGAAGTTCAGAGTTTTCAAAAAATACCTTTGGCTCTCTGCGTATCGCTATGTTTTTGTATCTCTACTCATCCAAACAGCAGTGCCGCTGTCACTCCTGTCAGTGATGCGACAAAGACGATGCTGTATCCCGTGGGGAGATCTGCGTAGTATGAGCCTGTCATGGCGGTGATGATGATCGCCGATCCTGCCACCCATGCGAAGAGGAGCTTTGGAAACTTCTGCTGCTGCAGTGCCAGAAAGGCCGGTACGATCAGTAGCACGAAGACCACCAGCACGCCCGCCAGTTGCACCGATGAGGTGACGGTGAGTGCAAGCAGCCCGAAAAAGAGCATCTCCCGCAAAAATCCCTCCACTCTGGGATAGAACCCAAAAAAGAGTGCGGCGACACCGCTGTAGAGCAGCAACGGTTCGATCAGATCATCGGGAGAGGTAAAGAGGATGTCGGTCGCCAGCAGTTTGCTGAAGAGCTCTGTCCCCTCTGCAGTGTTGGAGAGCAGGACGATGATCGCGCTCGCGCCCAGTGCATAGAGCATGCCGATGAAGGCTTCGATGTGACGTACCCGGTGCGTCGCTACAGAGATCAGAAAAGCGCCGATGAGGGCGAAGCAGAGTGTCAGCATGAAGGTGTAGCGCCCTTCGAAAAGGAGCAGGCTCACCGCCACACCGATCGCAGCCACCTGACCGATCGCCAGATCGGTAAAGATGACCCCGCGTTTGATGATCTCCAGCCCGAAGATCGCGTGGATAAAGACCAGCAGTATGGCCAGCACAAAAGCCGGCCACAGAAGGGTGATTATCGACATAGCCTCTCCGCGATCATCGTGTAAAATTTCACGAGTGTCTCGCTTCCGGGGACAGATCCGACATCGTGCGGGAGGATGACCACTTTCGCACCGGTTTTTTCGGCGATGAAGCGTGCCGTTTTCTTTTCATGATAGACATCCTGCAGGATCAGTTTCACCCCTTTGGCACGCATCAGATTGATGAGTTGCAGTGTGTGTCTGGAGCTTGGGGTGATGCCCGGAAGCGGCTCGATCGTCCCGACTCTGACGAGACCGTACGCACGCAGCGCATAGTCGTAAAGTGCATGATACTCGACCACTTTTTTGCCTCTGCAGGGGCGCATTTTGGCGTCGAGTTTTGTGATGAGCTCCTGCATCTGTACCTGAAAATTTTTCAGGTTTTTGGCATAGGCGTCTGCATGTGCAGGATCGATCTGTTCCAGCTTCAGTGCGATCAGCTGTGCGATCGGCAGGACGTTGTGCACATCGATACCGAAGTGTGGATTGCCTCCCGGATGGATATCGCCGTAGGCTCTGGAGACATTCTGCGGTTTGTTGATCATCTCTATGACACCGCTGACATCCAGAAAGCCTTTCTGTCCGACGCGGATTTTTGGGTTGTTGGCACTTTTTAAAAGCGGCGGAAGCCATCCGATTTCCAGTTGTCCGCCGTTGATGATCAGCAGATCTTCACGGCGCAGTTTGCCGATGAGTGAAGGTCTGGGTACGATAAAGTGCGGATCGCGTTTCGGATCGGCAAGCACGTCGACATGTACATATTTCCCGCCGATATGCTCAGTGATCTTGCCGAGATAGGCGTACGTCGTCGCTACGTTGACTTTCGCAAAGAGCGAAACAGCTGTCAAAAGTGTGATAAGTGCTATCTTTTTCATCTATATTCTCCTAAAATGCATGGGCGCCGTGTGCGCCGGCTTCAACAAGAAACTCCAGTACGATTTCATTGTCATCTCTGCGTATACCGCCGAACGATTTGGAATCGTCATGGGTGTATTGTAGTCTCAGTTTGGAGAATTCGAACGGTTTGTACTGTACGATGAAACTCTCCTTGTTCAGATTGTCGGGCTGATCGGCGACATTTTTGGTGATCGCGTCGTAGCGTGTCCCCACTTCCCAGTTCTGGTTGATGTCGTAGAGCAGCTGGGTATAGTAACCGCCCTGCTGTTCACCCGCTTTATCGCGGTAGAGATACTCGCTCTGCCAGTTGAGAGAGCTGTAGCTTCCCATGATATACTTGAGCGTCAGTTCCGCACCGTAGAGGTCGCTGTCGGCGTTCTCTCCGGTTTTTCCGTGTGCCACACTCACACCTGCCAGCGCCGTGATATTTTCAGTCAGGTCAAAACCGCTTTTGATATATCCTATATAGAGGTTGCTGTTTTCCGGATATCCGAAACTGAGTTCGTTGCTCCCCTGCAGCGCTTCCGCACCGATCATGAGGTAGGTATCCAGCGGGGCTACCCAGTGCAGTGCGATACCCGGATCTTTGATCCCCTCGACTCCCAGAAGTGCCTCATAGATGAGCGGTTTGGCAACGAAGTGCTGTGCATGCTGATGTATCGCATTGATCCTTCCGAAACCGCTGCGGAACTGTCCCGCTTTGATCTGGAGTTGGTAAGGGAGGGTTTTGGTGGTGATATAGGCCTCTTCGATCTCAAATGCGTCCGGATGGAGGTGAAAGATCGCATCTGCGTCAAAATAGGGCCCGACCACCGAATGCATCGCCAGTTCTGCGTAGTTTAGATTGAACCCTCTGTTTTTGTTGAAGGGAATCTCGTCCGCTTCCATAAAACCGTCGATTCCATAGGTTTCATAGAGTGAGTTTTTGATATCGCGGCTCACTGCCGAGGCACTGATAATCAGTGCGATATCCGGTACAAAAGCGTTTTGGTTGAAGCTGTTGCTTCCCAGCATCGCCTTTTGCAGTTTATCCTGCAGTTGCATCTCTTTCTGCGCTTTCAGGCTCTCTTCGAGCACCTCGACTCTCTGTTGTAACGTTTCGATCTCCTGCTGCTGTGAAGCGGTACCTGTGTCCGCCTGCGCCAGAAGCGCACATGCAGCAAGAGAGAGGATGGTTTTTTTCATATTCTCTTCTCCGATTTGTTTTTGTTGTGGGGTGTATCAAGTAAAAAAGTGGGATCTCAGGAGAAGATGGGCGGAGCGTGCGCGTCAAAGCCTTTGCAAACCGGTACACTCTGCCTCAAAACAGCAGGGGACTGCATCTCAAAAAGCGGCCTGGGAATCGCAGTCACAGGCACGGCATCGGTGATATCGTTACCGGTGAGGTTCTGGGATAGGGTACAGATTTTACATTCGGGATGCTGGCTCTTGAGATCATGATGAAAGTGTGAGGCACCCAGGAGCATCGCGACAAAATAGGCAACAGCGAGCATCTGCCGCAGCGGCCTTGCGTACGCTTTTGTCAGATACCGGGAATAGTGCCGTAAAGCGGTGTAACGTCTCTGTTGCATCATGATGCGTGATTGTAGCGCATACGGCTTAAAGAGAGCATGCTATAATCTTCCTATGCAGCCACATGATTTTTTTCTGGTTCTTTTGCTGATATTGCTCTTTGCGCGAATCTTTTCGGAACTTTTTTACCGATTTGCGTTACCACCTGTGCTGGGTGAGCTTTTTGCGGGTATCGTTTTGGGGCCGTCTCTGCTGGGGTGGGTCTCGCCCAACGCGACGATCAAGCTGCTGGCAGAGATAGGGATCATTCTGCTGCTGTTCGATGTGGGGATAGAAACCAACATCAACAGGCTGAAAGAGAGTGGCAAAGATGCCGCAATCGTCGCATTCGGTGGATTTGTGATCCCTTTTCTGCTGGGCGCCTGGACCGCCTACACCCTTTTTGGACTCTCACTGGTGGTGGCGCTTTTTGTCGGCGGCACGATCACCGCGACCAGCATCGGGATCACGGTGCGGGTGCTGAATGATCTGAAAAAGGGACAGAGTCGGGAAGGTGAGATCGTCCTGGGTGCTGCGGTGATCGACGATGTACTGGGAGTCATACTGCTGGCGATACTCTATGAGTTTTCCAAAAGCGGCAGCGTCGATCTGGTCAATACAGGCAAAGTTTTTCTCTTCATCGCTCTCTTTTTTCTCTTCGCGCCTGTAGCTGCGAAATTGATGGCGATGTTGATACAGAAGTATGATGCGCACAATGAACGCCCGGGGCTCATACCGACCGCAATCTTCTCTCTGGTACTCTTTTTCGCCTATCTCGCCCATAAAGTCGGAGCGCCCGAGATCATCGGCGGATTCGCTGCGGGGCTGGCGCTCTCACGACGATTTTTTCTGCCTTTCGGTATCGCAGTGCGTGAAAACCAGGCCTTTGCCGCAAAGATAGAGCAACAGATACGTCCGATCGTCTATCTCTTCACACCGATCTTTTTCGTTACGGTCGGTCTCTCGGTAGACCTCGGAGAGATCGCCTGGGAGAAACCGCATGTCTGGATATTCGGTGGGACGATACTGCTGGTGGCGATCGCAGGAAAGATGCTTCTGCCGTTCATGCTCCGAACACTCTCGCTGAAAAAGCGCCTGATCGTGGGACTCTCGATGATACCGCGCGGCGAAGTGGGTCTCATTTTTGCCGAAATAGGCCGCATCGGCAATGTATTTGACAATGAAACCTATGCGGCGCTGATTCTGGTGATCATTCTGACCACGCTGCTACCCCCGTTTCTGATCAAACTTGCCTATGAATATGAAAATGAAAAGGGCACCGAACCGTAAATATCGGCAAGCCGCTCTTCTGCAGATCCTATCCTGGAATATAAATTGCATATATATTTTCAGAAAGAGCAGCTTCCGGCCTGAAAAACGATCAATCGACAAATTGGGCCTACAAAAAAGACAAAAATCGTCTTAATATAACAGTAACCTACGAAGGAGAAGTTATGACACAGCAGTTTGAAGAGAATAAGAATAGTATTTTGGTATATGGTCTGGTGGCACTCCTGTCACTCTTTTGTATCGTCTCGTTTGCGGTGGTTCAGGAAAGTATCCTGACGGGGTCGAGTGCACAGCTGTTGAAACAGAAACAGTTGAACGAGTGAGTGTCGACTGACGGGAAGGTAGAGAGAGTTGCATCGGGGAGGCCGCTTCTCAGCGGAAAATCAACCGCAAACTCCCCGCGCCGAAGAGCACGATCGCGTAAGATTTGAGCGCAGGGTCCAGAAGTAGCAGAAAGAGGGATCCGAATATCAGCAGGGCACCGGTGACAAAAGGTTTGAGCGCTTCCTGTAAGTGCGACTGCAGACTCTCCATCTGCAATCTGGAGAGTTCTACAGGAAGATCTCCATCGCTGATACGGTAGATCGTCTCTCTGAACGCCTGCAGATCCAGCGGCATACGTTTAAGTTCATCGATCACCGTCTCCAGCAGGGTCTCTTTGGCACCCAGGGCTCTGGGGATGTTGCGCTGCAGAATGGGCAGGATATCCTTCACGCCGTTGAAGTTTTCGATATAGGTCGTTCCCAACCCCTCGATGATCGCACTGACACGCAGAATATAGATCGCTTCCTGTGGAAGTTTGAAGGGGAGGTTCCTGGTCTGTTCCAGGACTTCGAATGCCAACTGCTGCATACTGGCGCTGTCCAGCGCGTCATTGTTGAAGATGTCGAACATCCGTTCGGTAAACTCCGCGAGTTCTGCGGTCGGTGCGTCGTAAGCGACAGTACCCAGACGTTTGCTCGCACTCACATAACGCTCATAATCCCGTTCGTTTGCCGCTTTGATCAGTTCGATGATCGCGACTCTGGTATCGTTTGGAATGCGTTTGACCATGCCGAAATCGAGCAGTATCAGTTCTCCCTCCGGACTTACAAGAAGGTTCCCGGGGTGGGGATCGGCATGGAAAAACCCACGTACCAGCATCTGCTCCGTATAGAAATGCACCAGTTTCTCGATCACATGCCGGATCTCGATACCGGCCGCTTCGATCGCCGCTTTGTCATCGAAACGAAACCCCTCTTCAAAACGCATCACCAGAGCATCGTCACTGCTCAGCGCATCGAAGGCTTTTGGGAAACGGATATCCATGTCGGCGTAGACTTCCGAAAATTTCTGCAGATTTGCCCGCTCCTGACTAAGACTCACCTCTTTGAGAATCATGACGGAAAATTCGGATATAACCGCTTCGATGGAGTGTTTGGTATAGTGTGAGAAGAGGGGGCGGAAAAGACGGTTGAAACTGTTGAGTATCCTGATATCGGCTCTGACACGCCGTGCGATGCCCCATCGCCGGAGTTTGACGGCAACTCTGGTCCCGTCGTCGAGCCACGCTTGATGTACCTGGCCGATCGAAGCAGATGCGATAGGCCGCTTTTCAAAACGCGTGAAGGGATCATCTCTGAATGCACGGTTGAAAACCTGCTTCATACGCTTCTCATCCATCGGGGGAAGTTCATCGTGCAGCGTCTTTAGCTTTTCGAGATAGTTCGGAGGGAAGAAGTCGTTACGTGTCGCCAGCACCTGGGCCAGTTTGATGAAGCTGGCACCCAGGTCACTGATGGTTTCAGTCAAAGCATCGGGAGTGAGGGGATGCATATACAAAAATCGGGTACGTTTTTTGATCAGCAGATAGAGTGTCAGCAGCACTCTGAAGACCTTCAATATACGAAGGGGGGAGTAGTAGCGCCACTTCTGCACTATGTCTCTTTACGGGCCTCTGTAACCTCTTTGGCAGCGATTCCCGTCCCATCGACCACCTCTTTG
Organism: Sulfurospirillum sp.; assembly: GCA_024762235.1. Classification (GTDB taxonomy): domain Bacteria; phylum Campylobacterota; class Campylobacteria; order Campylobacterales; family QNZT01; genus QNZT01. Next base: position 2,595 of record JANTHT010000006.1, on the reverse strand, counting down.
GTAAGCAGTGCACCGCCCGGTGTCGGGCGTAGTATCTCTCTTGGCATCGTATCTCCTTCTCTTTTGTAAGATTTTAACATATTGTTGCGGAAAAGAAGCGCATGCATTGCCGGAATACCGGAATAGTAGTTTATGGATAATAAATATAAACTATATTATAATGGGCAAATGGGGCAGGTTCTATTTTTACTGTAAAGGAAGGCTATGAAATTTATACACTTTTTGGCACTTGGTACTACATTGTTGACTGCTTCTCTTCTTCAGGCGCACAGCGAAGCGTTTGCAGAAGATGCTTCCCGTGCACATATCAAGGCGAAACATCATGAAGAGGGGAATCTCTATATCGTCACTAAAGGGTTGCTTACGCTGGGAGATACCTACACCGAGGAGGCAACTGCCACGGAACCGGAGGCACAACTGAAAGGACGTACCGGTCGGGGAGTCGGCATCGATCTGGGATATCGCATCGGATACGGTTTTGCGGTAGAGTTGGATTTTGCCTATGTGCACACCGATGTCAAGAAACGTGTAGAAGGTGAAGAAGAGGAGATGCGGGCAGGGGCCGATTATTACAGTACGGGTCTCGATCTGCTGTATGGTTATCATCTCAATGAAGCGTATGTTCTGTTTGGTAAAGTCGGCTGGGAAATCGAGCATGAAGAGATATCCAAATATGACATCAGCGGAACCGACAACGGATTCGCTTATGCCGTCGGTGTCGAACACGCCATCACAGAACACTGGGCTTTTGTAGGCGAATATGAAGATTCGCTGATAGACGGGCCCCGTGGTGCCAGCCTGTTTGCCGGTGCCAGTTATACATTTTAAGAGAAATTAAGAGAAAGATGGGAGTCAATGCATACCTATGAAATCAAAGAGTCGGTTCTCGAGAGTTACAAAAAGAGCAGACTGAGCGATGAGAGAATCAACGATCTGATCAGACAGGCCGATGAGCAGCTTGGTGAAATATCACAAAACGAAGCGCTGTACAACAGCTTTTCAGAAGAAGTAGAGGCACCTGCAGAGATAGACAATATCATACTCTGGATGCTTTTTATGTCAAACGAAGATATCTGTTCGGACTATATCAGCCAATGTAAGAAAAACTTCATGGATATCATCCCGGTGAGTGATCTCGCTGATCTGCTACTCTATGTCGTGCACCGGAAAAAAGTGGAACATATCGATATTGCCGGATTTGACTATCTGTTGCAATACGATCATGAAGGGATGGAGGAGGTGGATCAGTACTGCTTTACAAATGTTTTGCTCTATATCCAAAAATCCAAAGAGGCGCAAATGGAGTTTTAAGGCATATCGTCGATGGTCTGATGACGGTACCTTTTCCCGAGCCACTTTTTGTCTGCTGTAAACTGTTGCGTTGCTGAATCGTTCAGATTTGCACCGTTTTGTCTGGTACGGTTTTGAATGGTCTCTATTTTATTTCCGATAAGCTCTTTATCGGAACTCTTCTGCACCATCGCATCGACACCGCTCAGGCCGCTTAACGGCAGTGGCAAATCGCAATAGTAGTCTCCCGCTGTATTGATTCCCCAGTAGATAAAACCGAATTTGTCGTAGAATTTGAGTGCTTGCGGTACTACACACAGTTTAAAACGTTTTACATTTTTCACAATACTCATCTGAAACTGCTCTGCCAGAAGCAGAGTGGCATGTCCCTGATAACGGTGCGTCAGAGGCGTGAAAAGATTGTGAATCGTCAGGTATTGGAGGTAGCGGTCGTTCATCGCGAAAAGGTAGGCGAGATGCTGCTCTTTTTCATCCACCAGAACCAGGCATTTATGCTTTTTCCAGTTGAAGTGTTTATCCCACCACGCCAGTGATTGTTCTGCAAAACGCCTGCTTTTGGGATCATCGACGGCGGCTATGGAGTCTGTATAGTCGTTGCGTGAAAGCAGTATGGTTTTCATAGTGTATATGGCATATATATGATCCTTCGCCTATGGATTACTGTATGGTATCTTACCGGGAAAGCGCCGTATGCGGGCGATTATGCCGCATAGATCTCTTTTTCTCTGGCGATGAGAATATCACCCAGAAAAAAGTACGCCTCTTTCCATGCTTCTATGATATCCTCCGTCGCCGCATCGCCCAGCACCTCTTTGATCGCCGCCAGCAAAGAGAGTCCGACCATCGGATAGTGTTCCGGCTTCACCCTGGTGGCTACGTGTCTTTGCGCCATACCTTCAACTGACTTACCCAAAACATCGAGATTGTCCATGTTGCTTGCATACGCCACAATCGCTGCCGCCAGTTTTTTGTGCTGATCTTCCGGAGCTTCACCGAAAAGCGCTCTTGTTTCAGGATAGTCTCTGAAGAGTATCTCATACATTTTTGAGGTGATCGCTTCACCATATTCAGTCAGAACCGGAGCAGTCGCTTTGCAAATTTCGATCGTTTTTTCTGATAGTGCCATTTTTTTCTCCCTTATTATAAAATCCCATTATAGCACGTATGTGTAGCCGGAATGTGCACATCGTTGTATACTTTTTAAGCAACTGCAGAAAGCATACCCGGAGGGAGGATGGGCGACATTTGCGCTCTTTTTTGCTACACTTTTGCAAAAGATATACG
>JANTHT010000005.1 GCA_024762235.1 Sulfurospirillum sp. | reverse complement strand
ATGTCGGCAGTGTCGGGATCTGGGTCGTGATCTTCGGCCTGTTGCTCACCTCCGCGGCGTTTCTGGCCAACGCCACACTCGACAACTTTTCACTCGCTCTGGGAATACGGGAGTATCTCAGACGCCTGAAAGATGAGGTGGCTGAGAAGTTTGCGGCACTGAAGGATCTGATACCGCGAAGTATATCCCCGGGCGGTGTGGTTCACGAACAGATGGCCCCGTCGACACCGGCTCCCGCGCCACAGCGTATCACCCGCCCGGCACAGGAGTACTCCGCAAAACGGCAGGATGTTTCCGACGATACACTCGAATATCACGGTAGCATCGAAGAGATTTTACAGCAGGAGCCGCTGTCCGGAGGCGGAACGCACTCTCGTGCGAAAGAGAGCGTACCCGAAGAGAGTATCGCGCAAATCCGTCAAGAGAGCCGGGAGCTGGAGAGAGATCTGACGCAGCTGCATCAGAGACCTGCCGCAGAGCACGCGGCACCGGAGTCTCAGAAGCCCAAAGCCCATCTCGTGACAGAGATCGCAGAGAACAAGCGCCATCTCGCACAGACCGACAAGCGGGCGAAGATCCGCAAACCCAAAAATTTCAAACTTCCCTATCTCGATTTTCTCGATTCAGCGCCCAAAAAACGCCACCATATCAACGAAGCGGAGATCGATCAGAAGATCGTCGACCTGCTGGAGAAGCTGGCGCAGTTCAAGATCACCGGTGATGTCGTCGCGACCTATTCAGGGCCTGTCGTCACCACTTTCGAATTCCGTCCCGATGCCCATATCAAAGTCTCCAAGATTCTGACGCTTCAGGACGATCTCGCGATGGCGCTCAAAGCGCAGACGATCCGTATCCAGGCGCCGGTACCGGGCAAAGATGTCGTCGGTATCGAGATTCCGAACAAAGAGATCGATACGATCTATCTCAAAGATATTCTCCAGAGCCAGACATTCCAGAAGGCGGCTTCACCGCTGACGATGGCGGTGGGCAAAGATATCGTCGGCAATGCGTTCGTGACCGATCTCAAAAAGTTGCCGCACCTGCTCATCGCCGGTACTACGGGAAGCGGTAAGTCGGTCGGTATCAACGCCATGCTGGTCTCGCTGCTCTACCGAAACTCTCCAGACGATCTGAAACTGCTCATGATCGATCCGAAGATGCTGGAGTTTTCGATATACAACGACATTCCCCACCTGCTGACACCTGTCATCACGCAGGCCAAACAGGCGATCCTGGCACTTGCGAACATGGTGGTCGAGATGGAGAAGCGTTACAAACTCATGAGTAAGACGAAAACGAAAAATATCGAAAACTACAATGAAAAAGCGAAAAGAGAGGGGTATGAAACCTTTCCGTACATTGTCGTCATCATCGACGAGCTGGCCGATCTGATGATGACCAGCGGGAAAGATGTGGAGTTCTACATCGCGAGACTGGCACAGATGGCCAGAGCGAGCGGTATCCACCTGATCGTCGCGACACAGCGTCCTTCGGTCGATGTCGTGACCGGTCTGATCAAAGCGAATCTTCCCAGTCGTATCTCATTTAAAGTAGGGCAGAAGATCGACTCGAAGGTGATCCTCGACGCTACGGGTGCAGAGTCGCTGCTGGGGCGGGGTGACATGCTCTTTACCCCTCCGGGGACGTCGGGACTGATCCGTCTGCATGCGCCCTTCATCACCGAACGGGAGATCGAAACAATCGTCGAATTTCTGAAGTCACAGCGTGAAGTGCAGTATGACGAGACTTTTCTCAACGAACCCGGTTCGCTGATGATCACTGGTGCAGACGATGTCAAAAAGGGCGGCGACGACGACTTCGATGAACTCTACGAAGAGGCCAAAAGTATCGTACTCTCCGATAAAAAGACCTCTATCTCCTATCTGCAGCGACGGCTTCAGATAGGATACAACCGTGCAGCACGGATCGTGGAACAGCTGGAACTGACCGGTGTCATCTCTTCACCCAACGCCAAAGGACAGCGTGAGATACTGGTCTGACACTGCGTTTTCTGCGGATCGTTGTAACATATAGTAACCTTTAAAATTATTAGTGTAACAAATGGTAACAGATGATTTGACTTCAACGGACATTGCAGTATAATCGTAGAGATATTTTGCAAGGAGATGAACCATGGGTTTAATAGAAGAGTATAAAGCACATACAGAAGAGCGCGCGAAACTGGGCGTTCCACCCCTTCCACTGACAGCGAAGCAGACTGCGGAACTGGTAGAGTTACTGAAACAGGATCCGATTCCCGAAGAGGCGTATCTGCTGGACCTGTTTACAAACCATATCAATCCCGGTGTGGATGATGCTGCCTATGTCAAGGCGGGCTTTCTCAACGCGATCGTTACCGGAGATGCGACCTGCAAGGCGATCGACAAAGTGGATGCGATCAAGATCCTCGGTATGATGCTGGGCGGTTACAATGTCGGACCTCTCGTCGAAGCACTGAAAAGTGAACATGTAGAGGTTGCGCAGGCAGCTGCCGATGAGCTGAAACATACGATTCTTGTCTACGATGCGTTCAATGATGTCAAGAATCTGATGGATGAGGGCAACGCCTATGCCAGAGAGGTGATCGAATCGTGGGCGAACGCGGAGTGGTTCACCTCCAAAGATCCACTTCCCGAAGAGATGACACTGACGGTTTTCCAGGTACCGGGTGAAACCAATACCGACGATCTCTCTCCCGCTTCCGAAGCCTTTACGCGATCGGATATTCCCCTGCATGCCAACTCTATGCTGACAGCGAAGATGGAAGATCCTATCGGTACGATCAAGCGCCTCAAAGAGGAGTTCGGACATCCACTGGCTTATGTAGGTGACGTTGTTGGTACAGGTAGTTCGAGAAAATCGGGTATCAACTCTGTACAGTGGCATCTGGGACATGATATTCCGGGTGTACCGAACAAGAGAACCGGTGGTGTTGTGATCGGAAGTATTATCGCGCCTATCTTTTTCAATACTGCCGAAGATTCCGGATGTCTCCCTATCGAAGCGGATGTCTCCGAGCTCTCCATGGGCGATGTGATCACGGTCAAGCCCTATGAAGGCAAAATCTACAAAGATGGCAAAGTGGTCAGTGAGTTTGAACTCAAACCAAACACACTTCCGGATGAGATGCGTGCCGGAGGACGTATTCCCCTCATTATCGGTAAGGGATTGACATCCAAAGCACGTGAAGCGCTGGGCTTGGGTGCAAGTGAGCAGTTTATCCATCCTGAAATGCCTGAAGATGACGGCAAAGGGTTTACCCTGGCACAGAAGATGGTCGGTAAAGCGGCAGGTATGGAAGGTGTCAAACCCGGTACTTACTGTGAGCCGGTCGTCATGACAGTCGGTTCACAGGATACGACAGGTCCGATGACCAGAGACGAGATCAAAGAGCTGGCGGCGCTGACTTTCGGTGCCGACCTGGTACTGCAGACATTCTGCCATACGGCAGCCTATCCAAAACCTGCAGATATCAAGCTCCAGCATGAATTGCCGCCTTTCTGGACCAGCAGAAAAGGGGTCATCCTCAAACCTGGTGATGGTATTATCCACTCCTGGTTGAACAGAATGGTACTTCCCGATACAGTCGGTACGGGTGGTGACTCCCATACACGTTTCCCTATCGGAATCTCATTTCCCGCAGGATCCGGACTGGTGGCGTTTGCCGCGGTAACGGGCATGATGCCTCTGACGATGCCGGAATCTGTACTGGTCAAGTTCAAAGGGGAGATGCAGCCGGGCATTACTCTGAGAGACCTTGTCAATGCGATTCCTTATTTCGCGATCAAGCAAGGCCTTCTGACTGTCGAGAAAAAAGGTAAGAAAAATGTATTTGCCGGAAGAATCCTTGAAATCGAAGGCTTGCCTGACATGAAGTGTGAGCAGGCGTTCGAACTGGCGGATGCGTCGGCCGAGAGAAGTGCAGCTGCATGTACCGTCAAACTGAACAAAGAGCCGATTATCGAATATCTCAGATCCAATATCGCACTGATCGAGCAGATGATTAAAGACGGCTACCAGGATGCACAGACGCTGCAAAGACGTGCCGACAAAATGAAAGCGTGGATCGAAAACCCTGAACTGCTCGAAAGAGATGAAGATGCAAGCTATGCAGCGGTTATCGAGATCGATCTGAATGAAGTGACAGAGCCGATTGTCGCATGTCCGAACGATCCGGATGATGTCGCGACGCTGACGGAGGTACTCGAGAGTACACACAGACCGCACAAGATCGACGAAGTGTTTGTCGGTTCCTGTATGACCAATATCGGTCTCTTCCGTGCACTGGGTGAAGTACTCAAGGGTGAGGGTGTTGTGAAGTCCAAACTCTGGATCGCACCGCCGACGAAGATGGATGAGAAGACTCTGACAGAAGAGGGTTACTATGCGATTTTCGGAACTGCGGGTGCCAGAACCGAAGTACCGGGATGTTCACTCTGTATGGGTAACCAGGCACGTGTTGCAGACAATGCGACGGTCTTTTCCACCTCTACCAGAAACTTCGACAACCGTCTCGGTAAAGGTGCGCAGGTTTATCTCGGTTCCGCGGAAGTGGCTGCAGTAGCGGCACTGCTGGGACGCATCCCGACCAAAGAGGAGTATCTCTCCATCATGCGTAAAAAAATCACGCCAGATATGATGGACAAAGTCTACAAATATCTCAACTTCGACCAGGTAGAGCCTGAGATGCTTGAAGAGATGATGAAATAGAGTACAACTCCCCTTCGGGGGAGTCGACATGCTATGTTGACGAAAATTCTCAAGTCGCTTCTCCTGGTAATCATTCTGGCGATCGTGACACTGGTCGCGGCATTTTTCTATTTTAAACACTACCTTGCAGAAGAACTTACGCTTCCACAAACACTCTATATACCCAAAGGCTCTTCAAAATCAGCGCTTGAGGCGCTGCGAAAAAGCGGTATTCCTCTGGACTGGCGAGACGAATATCTCGTCAAACTGATCGGCTATCCGCAGGCAGGCTGGATCGATCTCGGCGCGACACAGATGCGTAGAGGCCGGTTTCTTTATACCATCACACACGCCAAAGCGGCGTTACGGAAAGTGACACTGATTCCGGGCGAAACGACGGAGATCTTTTTTCGGGAGATAGCAAAATCTCTCGATCTCAATGTCACGAAACTGCATGCCGTATATGCGCGTGAGACAAAGATTCCCGAAGGGGTGTTGCTTGCTGAGAGTTATCGTGTGCCAAAAGGGATTGACGAAGAGGGACTCGTAACCTATCTGTTGCGCCAGTCGTTGCAAAAGCACAGGGAAATAGCGCAAAAAGGTCTGGGGCATTATCATGAGAAGGAGTGGTTCGGCAAATATGTGACGATCGCCTCGATCATACAGAAAGAGGCTGCCGATACTGAAGAGATGCCGCTGGTATCAGCAGTGATCTATAACCGGTTGAAACGCAAAATGAAATTGCAGATGGACGGGACGCTCAATTACGGAAAATATTCACATGTCAAAGTGACGCCGCAACGTATCCGTGACGACAACTCCTCCTACAACACCTATAAGATCGCTGCGTTACCTCCTGCACCGGTTTGTACGGTCAGCATTGCCGCTCTGGAAGCGGCGATGCACCCTGCGAAGGTGCAATATCTCTATTTCGTCAAAGGGAAGAATGGCCGACACCGTTTTACCAACAGTTACAAAGCGCATATGAAAGCGATACCGAGGTAAAATCACGCTTTCCTGATTGTGAATATTTGAAACATATTTGGGAAAAGTGGATTTTTTAAAGTGAAAATTCGTAACACTTTATTGTAGCGCAATCTTATCTTTGTATAATTTAATTTTAATTATAAATCGTAGTGGTACAGTTAGATTCTGTCTGTACTGTTACAGATCAAACATTGAAAGTGAGGATACTATATGTCAAAACCAACTATTGTATGGACCAAAATCGATGAAGCTCCGGCTTTAGCAACCTACTCGTTTTTACCGATCGTAGAAGCCTTTACGAAAGAAGCGGGGGTCGATGTAGACCTGCGTGATATTTCGCTTGCGGGAAGAGTGATCTCAGCGATGAGAGAGTATCTGACGACCGATCAGATGATCGATGATGAACTCGCCTATCTGGGTGAACTGGTACATAAACCGGAAGCAAACATTATCAAACTGCCAAACATCTCTGCCTCTGTCGGACAGCTTAAAGAGTGTATTGCAGAGCTGCAGGGCCAGGGATACAAGATACCTGATTATCCCGAAAACCCATCGACTCCTGAAGAGGAAGCGATTCAGGCAAAGTACAATCCGTGCTTAGGATCTGCGGTCAACCCGGTACTCCGTGAAGGAAACTCGGACAGAAGAGCGGCCAAAGCAGTCAAAAGTTATGCGCAGAAACATCCGCACAGACTCAAACCATTCGCAGAAGAGTCCAAAGCGTATGTCGCACATATGGGCGGTGACGGAGACTTTTACGGCAATGAAAAATCTGTCACGGTAGACAAAGCGCAAAAAGTAACGATCGCCCTCAATGGAAAAGAGCTCAAAACGATCGACGCGCTGGACAAAGAGATTCTCGATGGAACCTTCATGTCTGTCGAAAAACTGCGTGCTTTCGTGCGTAAAACGATCGAAGATGCCAAAGCCAAAGGTTTGATCTGGTCGATTCACCTCAAAGCGACGATGATGAAGATTTCAGATCCTATCATGTTCGGTCATGCGTTTGAAGTCTTTTTTGAAGATGTGTTCAAAAAATATGCCGATGTATTCAAAGAGGTAGGCGTCAATCCAAATCTGGGTATGTCCGATCTGGAGAAGAAGATCAAAGGGCATCCAAAAGAGGCCGAGATCAAAGCGGCATTTCAGGCGGTTGTCGATGCCGACAGCCCCAAAATCGCGATGGTTGATTCCGATAAAGGCGAAACAAACTTCAATGCACCCAACGATGTGATCATCGATGCTTCTATGCCGGTTGTCGTCAGAGAGGGTGGCAAGCAGTGGGACAGAACAGGCGCGGCAGGCGAGTGTGTCGCGGTTATTCCGGACAGTACCTATGCAAGGTTCCATGAAGAGATGGTTGCTGACTGTGTTAAAAACGGCCAGTTCGATGTCAAGACGATGGGTAATGTATCCAATGTCGGTCTGATGGCGCAGAAAGCGGAAGAGTATGGTTCACATCCGACCACATTTGAGATTGAAGAAGATGGTACTGTCACCGTCACTACGGAAGACGGTACGGTTCTGATGTCTCATGAAGTGAAAAAAGGTGATATCTGGAGATTGTCCAGAGCCAAAGATATCCCAATCAGAGACTGGGTCAGACTGGCAGTGGAGAGAGCGAAACTGACAGGAAATCCTGCAGTATTCTGGCTGGATGAGAATAGAGCGCATGATGCCGAGATGATCAAAAAAGTCAATACCTATCTGGAAGATCATGATACGACAGGTCTCGATATCAAGATCATGGATGTGGCTGCAGCGACTAGATATACCAACGAGCGTGTCAGAGCGGGGAAAGATACCATCTCCGTAACCGGAAATGTTCTCAGAGACCACTTGACAGATATGTATCCGATTCTCGAACTTGGTACTTCTGCGAAGATGCTCTCTATCGTACCACTGCTGGCAGGCGGAGGACTTTTTGAAACAGGTGCAGGTGGTTCAGCGCCAAAACATGTCGATCAGTTTCTTGCAGAAGGACATCTCAGATGGGACAGCCTTGGTGAATTCCTTGCACTTGCAGAGTCACTGCGTATGATCTACCAGCAGACAGAAGATACGAAAATCGGTGCACTCACAGAAGCGCTTGACAAAGCGAACCAGGGCTATCTGGACAATGACAAAGCGCCTTCAAGAAAATGCTGTGAGCCTGACAATAAAGCGTCTCACTACTATGTTGCGCTCTATTGGGCGGAAGCACTGGAGACACAGACAGCGGATACTGAACTGGCTGAAAAGTTTACGCATATCGCTGACCAACTGCGAAAAAATGAAGATACAATCATATCTGAACTCCTTGCCATCGAGGGTAAACCTCAGGATGTTGGAGGGTATTACCATCCGGACGATATAAAAGCGGAAAAAGCAATGCGTCCAAGCGATACACTTAACAAAATCATAGAGTCGATCTAGTCTTTAAATAAAGGGGTGGGTACTTACCCGCCTCTTTAAAAATCTATAATTGTTTGATTTCGCTAATCATTTAGTTATAGGTTTTTTGTAAAAAAACCAAAGGAGCAATATGAAAGGCACGAGAGTCGGGATTGTAGGAGCGGGAAATGTGGGTGCAACAGTCGCCTATTCACTCGCCATGAAAGGTGTCAGTCACGAGATTATTCTCAGAGATAACAAAGTAGACAGAGCAAAAGGTATGGCACTGGATATGAGCCAGGCTGCAAATGCAGCCAGACAGCATACCGTTGTCTCTGTGGCGGAAGATATGAGTCAATTGACGGATTGTGATGTCATTGTGATCACGGCGGGAAGCCCAAGACTACCGGGGATGAGTCGTGACGATCTACTGATGGTCAATGCCAATATCATGAAAGAGGTAGTCAGCGACATCAAAAAATACTCTCCCAACGCCATACTCGTTCCAGTCTCCAATCCATTAGATGCGATGGTTTATACAGCGATTCGCGAAACGGGATGGGAGCGTAACAGAGTCGTCGGTATGGCGGGAATCCTCGACAGCGCACGCATGGCGCACTTTATCTATGAAAAGGTGGGTTACGGTGCAGGACAGATCAGGGCTTCCGTCATGGGCGGTCATGGTGACGATATGGTGCCTCTGCCAAGATTTTCAACTATCGCGGGTGTCCCTCTGATCGACCTCCTGACTGAGGAGGAGATCGAAGAGATCGTCGAAAAGACAAGGCACGGCGGAGCCGAGATCGTCAGTTATCTCAAAACCGGCTCTGCTTACTATGCGCCGGCCAAGTCGACTGCGATCATGGTAGAAGCGATACTCAAGGATACGAAGCAGATATTCCCGTGTGCGGTGATGCTGGAGGGTGAATACGGATACAGTGATGTGGTCACTGGTGTTCCGGTGGCGCTCGGTGCAAGAGGCGTTGAGAAGATCATCGAAATTTCTCTCAACGAAAAACAGGAGGCACAGTTTAAAAAGAGTGTCGATTCGGTACGCAAACTGATCGATACCCTCAACAACAACAACTTTTTTGGAGATCAGTAACGATGGAGACTAGAGTAGAAAAAGACACGATGGGTGAGATCGAAGTACCAAAGGATGCTTACTGGGCGGCGCAGACGCAAAGAAGTGTCCAGAACTTCCGTATAGGCGAAGAGAAGATGCCGGACGAGATCATCCGGGCATTTGCGATTCTCAAGAAAGCGGTCGCGCTGGTCAACAAGGATCTGGGGAAACTGGATGCAAAAAAAGCCGAGGCGATAGCACAGGCTGCCGACGATGTACTCTCCGGAAAGCTTGCAGGAAACTTTCCACTCGTTGTATGGCAGACGGGTTCGGGAACACAATCCAACATGAATATGAACGAAGTACTCGCCAACCGTGCGACAGAGATATTGGGAGAAGATTTCAGAACCAACAAAGTGGTCCATCCCAATGACGATGTCAACAAATCGCAAAGCTCCAACGACACCTATCCTACTGCGCTGCATGTGGCGGCAGTCATCGCGGTGGAAGAGAAACTTCTGCCTGCGATCGAGAAGCTGGAAAAGACACTCGATGAAAAATCGAAAGCCTTCAGTGACATTGTCAAGATCGGACGTACGCATCTGCAGGATGCGACACCGCTTACACTGGGACAGGAGATCAGCGGTTGGGTCGAGATGCTGCGAAAATCACGCAAGATGGTAGCCGACTCGCTCGAAGCGGTGCGGGAACTGGCACTGGGCGGTACCGCTGTCGGAACAGGACTCAATGCCCATCCGGAGCTGGGTGAACGTGTGGCCAAAAAGATCAGTGAGCTGACCGGACATCAGTTCGTCACCGCTCCGAACAAGTTTCATGCACTCACTTCACATGACGCACTCGTCTTCGCACACGGTGCACTCAAAGCTCTGGCTGCGGACATGATGAAGATCGCCAACGACGTTCGGTGGCTCGCTTCGGGACCCAGATGCGGTATCGGTGAGATTTCGATTCCTGCCAATGAACCGGGTAGTTCTATCATGCCGGGGAAAGTCAATCCTACACAATCGGAAGCGGTTACGATGGTCGCTTGCCAGGTGATGGGCAACGATACGACGATCGGCATCGCGGCGAGTCAGGGTAACTTCGAACTCAACGTCTTCAAACCGGTGATCGCCTACAACTTTCTGCAGTCGGTGAGATTGCTGGCAGACAGTATCGTCTCTTTCAACGACAATGCGGCAGTCGGTATCGAGCCCAACCGTGAAAAGATCGACGAATATCTGCACAATTCTCTCATGCTCGTGACGGCACTCAATCCGCATATCGGATATGAAAACGCGGCGAAGATCGCGAAGACGGCACATGCCGACGGTTCGACACTGAAAGAGGCGGCGCTCAAGCTGGGTCTATTGAGTGAAGAGGAGTTCGACAAATATGTCAAACCTGAAGAGATGATTGCACCGAAAGCGTAGAGGTCGTATAACTGCCGAAGCTTTAGTTGCAATGAATTAGAAGGGGCTTTGCTCCTTTTCAGGGAAACAATCAGGCATCTCGGCGAGAGCCGAAGCTTTAGTTGCAATGAATTGAGAAGGGGCTTTGCTCCTTTTCAAGAAAACAATCAAATAGAAAGGAGAGTATATGAATATACATGAGTATCAGGCAAAACAGATATTTGCCGAATACGGCGTACCGACACCCAGAGGTATCGTCGCCAATACGATCGAAGAAGCTGTTGAAGCTGCCAAAGAGCTGGGCGGCAATATCTGGGTCGTCAAGGCACAGATACATGCAGGAGGACGAGGGCTTGGCGGCGGTGTCAAACTCGCGAAATCTCTGGAGGAAGTTGAAAAGTATGCCGATGAGATACTCGGGATGACTCTCGTGACGCATCAGACTGGTCCTGAGGGCAAAGTGGTCCATAAAGTCTATATCGAAGAGGGTGCGGATATCAAAGATGAGTTTTATCTGGGTGTCGTACTCGACCGCGCCAAAGAGATGCCTGTCATCATGGCTTCCACCGAAGGGGGCATGGAGATCGAGAAAGTAGCGGAAGAGTCTCCTGAGAAGATCGTCAAAGTCGCGGTCGATCCCGCGATCGGTTTTCAGGGATTCCACGGCCGTGAACTGGTTTTCGGTCTGGGTATCATGGACAAGACGGAGCAGCGCAAATTTATCGATTTCGCCTCCAAACTCTTCAAAGTCTATATGGACAAAGATGCGGAGATGATCGAGATCAATCCCCTCATCAAAACCGGAGAAGGAGACTTCCTGGCGCTCGACGGTAAGATGGGATTTGATGATTCTGCACTCTACAGACACCCTGAAATAGAAGCGATGCGTGATATCACCGAAGAGGATCCCGATGAAAGGGAAGCGGGTAAATATGGTCTCAGCTATGTTGCACTCGATGGTGAGATCGGATGTATGGTCAACGGTGCCGGCCTTGCGATGGGTACGATGGATACGATCAACTACATGGGCGGTACACCGGCGAACTTCCTCGATGTCGGCGGTAAGGCAAATGCCGAGACAGTTGCGAAAGGATTTGAGATCATCCTGAAAAATCCGAACGTCAAGGCGATTTTTGTCAATATTTTCGGCGGTATCGTCCGTTGTGACCGTATTGCAAACGGTATTTTGGAAGCGACTAAAATGGTGGATGTGCATGTGCCTGTCGTTGTCAGACTCGATGGTACCAATGCCGAAGAGGCGTCTGAGATTTTGAAAAATGCGAATATCGCAAATGTGATTCCTGCAACTGATCTCGCGGATGGTGCGCAAAAAGCCGTTGCAGCTGCAAAAGGAGAGTTATAATGAGTATTCTGGTCAATAAAGATACAAAAGTGATTGTACAGGGGTTCACCGGGAGTGAAGGTACGTTTCATGCGGAACAGTGTCTGGCATACGGTACACAGATCGTCGGTGGCGTGACTCCCAACAAGGGAGGCCAGGCGCATCTGGGCAAACCTGTCTTCAATACCGTCAAAGATGCGGTCGAAGCGACCGGTGCAACTGTCAGTATGGTTTTCGTTCCGCCTGCATTTGTCGGTGACGCAGTCATGGAAGCGGCAGATGCCGGGATCGAACTGGCGGTAATCATCACCGAAGGTGCTCCCGTACGTGACATGCAGATGGCAAAAGCGTATGCAGTCAAGCATGGCATGAAGACGATCGGGCCGAACTGTCCGGGCATCATTACAGCCGAAGAGTGCAAGATCGGTATCATGCCGGGCAATATTTTCAAAAAAGGCAATGTCGGTCTCATCTCGAAGTCGGGTACTCTGACTTACGAGGGCGCCAATCAGGTAGTCAAAGAGGGATACGGTATCACGACTGCAGTCGGTATCGGCGGCGATCCTATCATCGGATTGAGCTATAAACAGTTGCTGCCGCTGTTCGAGGCCGATCCCGAGACCGAAGCGATTGTCATGATCGGTGAGATCGGCGGTGATCTGGAGATCCAGGCGGCGAAGTTCATCAAAGAGAATATCACCAAACCGGTGGTCGCCTTTATCGCCGGGCAGACAGCCCCCAAGGGCAAGCGTATGGGGCATGCCGGTGCAATCGTATCCGGAAGTGCCGGTACTGCCAAAGAGAAGATGGATGCACTCGAAGCGGCCGGCGTCAAAGTAGTCGTCTCTCCCGCAGAGATCGGCAAAGCTGTAGCAGAGGTACTTAAAAAGTAGCACCTCCTGCCTACCGCTCCCAATACTGAGATAGACTACATTTCAGGATTGGGAGTCAAAACCGCTTCAATCTTTCCCCGATTATACTTCGAAACATAAACTTCATATACAATCATTGCAAAAATTGTTGACATCTCTAGTCAAAGTTACATCCGAATATTCATTATATAATTTATATTTAATATTGTTATATTGATAACACTTTTTAAGATAAGATATTATTATTATTAATTACTGCTTTGGCATTGTAAAAAAGGAGAAAAAAAGTCTTAAAATCTTCAAAGTGTTACAAAAAGAGACGTTTTTGTATGAGTTTGTCTTTATGATACACTTTTGTTGGTACTCGCAAGTATTTATACTATAATATAATCTATATAAATTATAAGGAGAGTAATATGGGATTGATGAAAGCCCCGGAAAATACGCCGGTATGGGTCGATATTGACAGATGTAAAGCGTGTGACATCTGTGTTGCGGTATGTCCGGCCGGTACATTGGCGATGGTTCCTTCTGACAAGACGATTCTCGGTGCAACGATCAAAGTGGAGACACCCGAGACATGCATCGGTTGTAACGATTGTGAACTCTCTTGCCCTGACTTCGCCATATTTGTGGCTTCCAGGAAAGAGTATAAATTTGCCAAACTGACCGATGAAGCGAAAGCACGTGCAGAAGCGATCAAGGCAAACCATTATATGACATTAAGCTGCTAAGGAGAATAGATGGCAAGAGAGATTATTTCAAGCGGTAACTCGCTGTGTGCACTCGCTGCATATGACTGTAATTGTGAATTTTTCGGTGGATATCCCATCACCCCTTCCAGTGAGATCGCGCATGATTTGAGTGTGCTGCTCCCGAAAAAGGGCCATAAATTCATTCAGATGGAAGATGAGATCGGTGGTATTTCCGCGGCTCTCGGTGCTTCGATTACCGGAAAAAAATCGATGACGGCTTCTTCAGGACCCGGTATATCACTCAAGGCGGAGCAGATCGGACTCGGTTTTATCGCAGAGACACCGCTGGTTATAGCCAATGTCATGCGCGGTGGCCCCTCAACAGGTCTTCCGACACGTGTTTCACAGGCGGATATCGGTCAGGCAAAGTATCCGACTCACGGCGACTACGCCTCAATCACACTCTGTCCCGGCTCACTCGAAGAGTGCTACACAGAGACACTGCGTGCATTCAATCTCGCGGAGACCTATATGACACCGGTCTTTGTGTTACTGGATGAGACACTTGGCCACATGCATGGTAAAGCGATACTGCCTGAGATCGAAGAGGTCGAGGCAAATATCAAAAACAGAGCGACAAACTACTGTGATCCCAAAGATTACAAACCTTATGAAGCGGAGATGAACAAGCCGGCGGTGCTCAATCCGATGTTCAAAGGGTATAAGTACCATGTTACCGGACTCCACCACGGACCTACCGGTTTCCCGACAGAAGACAAAGATCTCTGTGCATACAACATCAAAAGACTTGTAGGCAAGATCAAAGAGGTGGGCAAACTCGATGACCAGCCCGATTATGAAGAGTTCATGCTCGATGATGCCGAAGTATGTATCATCGCGTACGGCTCTATCTCCAGAGGTGCCAAAGAGGCGGTGATGAAGCTCAGAAATGATGGCATCAAAGCGGGGCTTTTCAGGCCCATCATGCTCTGGCCAAGTCCTGAGGAGAAAATAGCAGAGATAGGTAAAAAGTTCGATAAAATTTTCATTACCGAACTGAATCAGCTTGGACAATATACAGAAGAGATTGAGAGAGTGACAGGCAGAAAAGATTTTGCGACACTCAGAACTGCAAACGGAAGACCTATTCCACCGCTGGATATGGTTGCAAAAGTGAAGGAGATGTTCTAATGGCGTTTAACTATGATGAGTATTTGAGAACGGACAAGATGCCCACACTCTGGTGTTGGGGATGTGGTGACGGTATTATTTTGAAGGCATTTATCAGAGCGGCCGACAAACTCGGATGGAACATGGACGATGTCTGTGTCGTATCGGGTATCGGCTGTTCGGGAAGATTCTCTTCCTATGTCAACTGTAATACCATCCATACTACGCACGGCCGTACCGTGGCCTATGCGACGGGTGTCAAACTTGCCAACCCCGACAAGCATGTCGTGGTAGTCGCAGGTGACGGTGACGGTCTGGCGATCGGCGGTAACCACACGATTCATGGATGCAGGAGAAATATCGATCTGAATTTCATTCTGATCAACAACTTCATCTACGGCCTGACAAATTCGCAGGTAAGTCCGACGACACCTCAGGGTATGTGGTCCGTCACGACACAATACGGAAATATCGATCCTACTTTCGATGCATGTAAACTGGCGGAAGGCGCCGGTGCGACATTTATCGCCAGAGAGTCCGTGACCGATCCGAAAAAACTGGAAAAGGTTTTTGTCAAGGGATTCCAGCATAAAGGATTCAGTTTCTTCGATGTCTTCTCCAACTGCCATATCAATCTTGGGCGTAAAAACAAGATGGGTGAAGCGATGGAAAATATGGATTGGCTTGACGAGATCACTGTCAGTAAAAAGAAATACGATGCGATGGCTGAAGAGGAGAGAGCACACCTCTTCCCGACCGGTATATTGGTGGAGAAAGAGCAGCCCGAGTATTGTGAACTCTACGATAAAGTGATCGAGGCGGCACAGGGTAAAGCACCGAAAATCACGACAAAGGATTTTGAATGAGAAGACAGCTTAGATTTACCGGCGTAGGTGGACAGGGTGTTTTGCTGGCGGGAGAGATTCTCGCAGCTGCTAAAATCGCTGACGGAGGGTATGGTGTCAAAGCGGCGACCTATACATCCCAGGTGCGCGGCGGCCCGACTGTGGTCGACATGCTTCTCGATGACAAAGAGATTCTTTTCCCCTATGCGATCGACGGTGAGATTGAGTTTATGCTCTCTGTGGCGCAGGTGAGCTACGACCAGTTCAAAGAGGGTGTCAAAGAGGGTGGTATCATCGTGGTGGATCCTGATCTGGTACATCCTTCACCGGAAGATCGCCAGAAATGGAAAATCTACGAGATACCCATCATCCGTATCGCAAAGTATGAGGTCGGAAATGTGGTCACACAATCGGTCGTCGCTTTGGCGATTGCTGTAGAGATGACACATGTGATGGAACCGGAGAAGGTATTTGAAGCGATGAAGAGTAAAGTACCGCCCAAAGTGCTCGATGCAAATATCAAAGCCTGGGAACTCGGACGATCGTACGCAAAACGTGCACTTGCGGGTGAAAACCTGGCCGATCTGGAGATCGGTGCCGTCTGCTGATCGGATAAACCGGAGGGCTTATCGACAAGATGAGCCCTTTTTGTGTCACTCATTTTCACTTTTATTTTGGTACAATAGTACAAACAGAACAAAGGGTATGAGTGCTCAGTTTTATCAAAGAATTCGAACTTCCATTTAAAATACCTACACCGGATAAAACGATCAAAGTGGCAGTAACCGGCCTGAGCCGAAGCGGAAAAACGGTCTTTCTTACATCGCTCATCAATCAACTGATCGCCAACGACAAACTACCCTATCTCAATGAAAAGCTCGGCAGGCCCTTCGTCGCCAGACTACTTCCTCCCGACAGTGTTTACGTCCGGTTCGACTACTACAGCAAGATCAAGGCTTTTCGCCTTAAAGAACCCAAATGGCCCAAAGCCACCAAATCTGTCAGTAAAACGACGCTTCAGCTGGAGTTCAAAAGCGAATATGCACTCTTACAAAATCAGATCGTCAATCTGGAACTGATCGATTATCCGGGTGAATGGCTGCTGGATCTGAGCATGCTTGAACTCGATTTCAGCGCCTGGTCGCAGAAGATGCTCGCACTTTCCAAAGTGGGAAAACGCAAACGCTACGCTGCCGAGTGGCATGCGTATCTGTCACGTCTCGATATCTACGCGTCTGCACCCGATGCAGAGCATGAAGAAGAGGTTCTCCATGACCATTACAGCGAATATCTCAAGAGTCTGCATTACCGCGGATACTCTTTCGTACAACCGGGACGTTTTCTCGAACCGGGCGATATGCAGGATGATCCGTTACTGCGGTTCTGTCCGCTTCCGACGCCTACGGGCGAAGTGGACCCGGATTCGATCTATGCCCGGTTTGAGAAACGATACGAAAAATATATCTCGGAAGTGGTGAAACGACTCTATCTGGAACATTTTGAATCGTTCGATACACAGATAGTACTGGTCGATCTGCTCAAAACGCTTGAACATGGTTACGATATATTTGAAGATATGCATCTGAGTTTCAAGCACATTCTCAAATCTTTCACATACGGTTCGAACAGCTTTCTCTCCCGCCTCTTCAGAGTCCATATCAATCAGGTAATATTCGCAGCGACGAAAGCGGACTATCTGCCCCGTAGTGAACATAACCGATACAAAAAGTTGTTGGAAGAGATGATCGGGGATCTGAAAAAAGAGCTCGACGTGCACCATATCGACACGGAAGTGACGGTGATCGCGGCGGTCAGGAGTACAGAGGATGTCCGTGCCAAAATCAACGGCAAAGAAGTGACATGCGTACGGGGTATCGTGGAGGGGGAGAAGGCACCTTCCACACACTTTCCCGGCCGCCTTCCGGAGAGTTATCATGAAGATAACTTTCTCAAAAAAGAGGATTTTCATGTGACCCGTTTTCGTCCTCTATCCTTTCCTCCAAGAGATACGAAAGCGGTTGAACATATTCGCATGGACAAATTGATTTATAGCATCTTGAAGGATCGTGTATGAAAAATCTCAAACCCGGCAGAGTAGAAGATGAGGCTGTGATCGCCTCTGAAGAAGTGCAGGAAGAGGCCGTCGTCAAACCCGCCCGGCTCGAAAGTGAAGCGGTGATTGAAGAGATCGAAAAAGAGGAGAAAAAACGCCTTACAGCGCTGAAGGGTATGGGTGATTTCGCAAAAAAGAGTCTGATAGTTGCCGGTTTGGTCGCAGGCATCGTCATCGTCGGTGCGATCTACGATGCATTCTATTCGGCCTCATCCATGTTGCACAACGCGCCGCTGCTGGGGATTCTCTATGTCGCGATGATTCTCGGACTTATAGGGATAGTGGGTGCCGGCATCATCAAAGAGATAGCAGGATATCGGAGAATCAGACGTATCGATACGCTACAGGAGGAGGCGTCGGAGATTTTAAGAGAGAAAAGAGGTGACAAACGGGCATTTGCGAAGAAGATTATTGCACGCTACAAAACGGATGCAGATCCGGAAATTGTTCAAAAGGCTGAAGCATTTGAAAGAGAGTTGCCGACGCTGATGGATGATGAAGTGATGACACGGCTGGAAGAGGTGCTGATAGCGCCGATGGACAGTAAAGCCAAAGCGATCATCGCAAAATATGCCAACCAGACAGCCGTATCGACTGCCATCAGTCCCGTTGCCGTGATCGATGCGATACTGATTCTTTCCAGAAGCCATGCGATGATCAAAGAGGTCGCCGCCGTCTACAATCTACGCCCCAACCTGATGGGTGAGATGGCCCTCGTGAAAAAAGTCTTCGTCAATCTCGCTTTCGCCGGAGTCAGTGATATCATGCTGCACCACTCACACGATATACTCGGTGCTTCACTCCTCTCCAAAGTCTCTGCCCATGGCGCACAGGGGGTTGCCAACGGTATCCTGACTGCAAGGGTAGGACTGGGAACGCTCAAAGCGTGCCGGCCGCTTCCTCTGACACAGAAACAGGACGGTTTTTTCAAAAATATATTTAAAATGATTGCGAAATCACTCTTCAATAGTAAAGCATAATCACTTTTGTCCGATATGTAGTGTAAGAAGACTACGTAAGGAGTGAAAGTGACACTCGATACTCACAACAAGCGCTACAGTATCCCGACACCTCTGTCGGGTCACAGCGAGCCGGTACAATACAACATCATGGTGATCACACAAAACAACGAAGATCTGTTGCTGATCAAAAAATTGCTTGAAAAGATGCAGGCATGTAAAGTCTATGAAGCGGGCAACCTCAAATCCGCTTTTAAAATCGCTTCCCATCTGGAGATCGACCTGATCATCGTCGACGAGAAACTTCCCACGGCCGAAGGTTTCGAGATAATCGACAAACTCAACAAAAGGGAACTCCTGAGAGAGGTGCCCAAGATTTTGCTGATAAACAGCAGCTTCAGAAAGGAGCGTTACGAATCCTATCGCGATATCAACCTCGATTTCTTGCGTAAACCTGTCGATAAAGTGATGCTGAGGGCACGTGTCAATACACTCTTTAAAAATATGCACAAAAAGCCGCATGAATCACTTTTTGAAGAGATGATGATGCAGAAAATAGAGGAAGCCAAAGCCTATCTGGGTATCTACAGGAGTTTTCTCGATGTGGATGAAAACATCCTCTTCATCTACGACAGGGGGAAAAACAAGATTGTTGAAGCGAACAAAGTGTTTCTCCGTTTTTTTGAAGATATCGACAGAACCAACAAGATTCTCTCCACCAGGCATCTCTTTCAGAAATATGTGCCGACGATGGAAGATGCCAACTATCTCAATCATTATCCGTTTGAGGAGTGGGAAGAGATTGCATGCATGTCGCACGACTTCCACTTTGCGTTGAAAGTGGTGAAGGAGGGCGTCTCCTACAGTTTTACGATGCTTCTGCAAAAGACACATATACGCGAACATCAGATGTACGTTGTCAAACTGTTGAACAACCATCAATACCTTCCGGATATCAAAAAGAACGAAGAGCACTTTCAAAACTGCCGCAAAGATGTCAATGCTGCGCTACTGTCGCTCAAAGAGCAGATCGATCTGGAGGAGGGGGAGCGCTCCTATCGCAAGATCTACAGCACGCTGCAGCATATATCGGAGTTGATCAACAAATCAGACGAAGGGGATATCCTCCGGATTGACAAAAGAGAGCACAGGGATGTCAATGCCTACTTCATCATCTCTTCACTGCTGAAAAACTATGCCGCGTACAAAACGATCTATCTCAACGGTATCAAAGTGGACAAAACACTCGAGGAGAACCGCGAAGAGATCTACCTGCCGCTCGAACCGAATGCGTTGCAGGATCTCGTCAGAGGGATCATCGACAGTTATTTCACTGCTACCGTGCAGTATGACAAGCGACGTATCAGAGTCGACCTGTACAAAAACGAAGCAGAACTCAAGATAGAGATACGCGCCAGCGAACGAAAAGAGATTTCACCCAAACAGCAGTCGATGTTCGAGAAGTTGCTGAAAAAAGAGCAGTTGAAGGTCCCGGAAGAGAGAAAAAACGATATTTTGCCTAAAAATGTGCAGCAGGCTGCTTCCGCTCTGGATGCTTCTGTGCACCATTTTTCGGCAGATGGAGATATGATTTTTCTGATAACTGTACCATTTGGAGCAAAAGTTAAGTAATTTTAGCTTTTTATTATCATAATTTGAATACAATAGTCTTTAAGTATATTATTTTTAACTTTAAGGCTGTTGTGCAAGATGAGAACCTACAATTTACGCTATCGTAGTCTTGATAAACTCAAAGATTTCGTAGCCGGACATGCCATTGTCGATTCACCGGCACTTCTGATACAGATATTTTCCTATTCCCTGGACCAGCGCAGAGTCACTACTATCCTCTCTCACCTGAGAAAGCTTTTTCCATCTGCTGTGATTGCGGGTACCACAACGGACGGAGAAGTGCTTGACGGCAGGATTCTCGACAAAGATATCGTCATCTCCTTTACTGCTTTTGAGAAAACGGAACTCAGAATCGCCGCCTTCACGGAGAAGAGAGAGAGTCTGGAGAGAGGCAGAGAGATTGCCGGAAAATTGGTCGATGCAGAGACAAAGGTGTTGCTTCTCTATGTGCGCTCGAACGAGATCGATGCACCGCGCTTGCTGGAGGGGATCCATGAACGTTATCCAAAACTGCTCATCTCCGGTGGCTTGACGGCGGATCAGGGAAGATTTGAAGATGGATTCGTCATGCATGGAGAGAGGATCCTGACGGAGGGTGTTGTGGCGATCGCACTGGAGGGAGATGCGCTGATCGCGCACAACTACTACACATCACAGTGGGAGCCGGTGGGTAAAGCGTTTACGATCACGAAATCGAAACAGAATCGTCTCATCAGTGTCGACAAAATGTCCGTACAATCGCTCTACGCCAGATATCTTGGGGAAGAGATCGCCAAAAACCTTCCTTTGAGCGGTTTGCAGTTCCCTTTTGTATTGCAGAGGGAAGATGGCTACATCGCGAGAACACCGCTCTGGGATCCGGGTGACGGTTCGCTCGTTTTCGCGACACATATGCGTGAAGGGGAGAGCGTGCAGATCGGTTTCGGCGATGCGCGTAAAATGCTTTCCAACGTAGAAAAGATCACGCGTGAAGCGTTACAGAAACCGATAGAGTCGATCTTTGTCTTCGCTTCGGCGGGGCGCAGACGTTTCCTGAAAGAGCTGGCGCTCTATGAAGTGCAGCCGCTCTCCCAGATAGCACCGGTAAGCGGTTTTTACGGATATGGCGAATTTATCGCCAATGAGAAGGAGAGACTTTTTCTCAACCAGAGTTTCACTTTTCTGACACTGAGCGAATCCGATACCCCACCGCAAAGAGATCTGCACTTCAGAGCCTTTACCGATCCACATGGAGATCTGCAGACGCTCCGTGCACTCAGCAACATTGCCAAAGTCTCTTCGATGGAACTTCAGGAGCTCAATCAGAAACTGGAATCACGGATCAGAGATGAAGTGGCCAAAAACAGGAAGAAGGACAGTATCCTGATCCACAACTCGAAACTGGCACAGATGGGAGAGATGATGAGTCTGATCGCCCACCAGTGGCGTCAGCCCCTCAGTGCGATCAGTGCAACCTCCACAGGCTTGCATGTCAAGCTCGAGCTGGGGAAGTTCGATGAAGCTTTTTTCCTCTCGTCACTCGACAAGATCGAAGGGTATGTCCGGCATCTCTCCGAAACGATAGACGACTTCACCAACTTCTTCAAACCGACCAAAAAGAGTGAATTGACAACTTGCGGCTATATTATCGAACGGGCACTCTTTATCATGTCTTCGTCGCTGCGCAAGCATAGCATCGATGTCATGGTCGACAACAGTGCACCGGATGCGTTCCATACCCATCCAAACGAAGTGATTCAGGTTTTGATCAATCTGATCAAAAATGCCGAAAATATCCTGATAAAACGAGAAATCGCGAAACCGATCATCAGTATCACCGCTTACGAACGGGACAGACATCGCTACATCGAGGTGAGTGATAATGCGGGCGGTATCGATGAAGCGATCATCGATAAGATATTCGAACCCTATTTTACGACCAAAAATGCCAAAGACTCGACGGGACTCGGTCTCTATATGTCCAGATTTATCATCGAAGAGAGTTGCGGTGGAAAGCTGACTGTCACCAACAGTAATGAGGGAGCGCTCTTTACAATCAGGCTTTAAATAAACTTTATTGATAAAAATAATATTTGCTTTTGGTTAATAAAGTGAAGTTATAGTATCATCGTTTCAAAACTACTAATAAGGATAGAAATATGAAGAAAATTGTATTGGCTTCCGCCGTTGCTGCGGCGCTCTTCACTTCGGCACTGAGTGCAAAAACCTATGCGACTGTCAATGGGCAGGAGATCACGGACAAAGATATCCAGGCGATCATCCAGGTCATCCCGGGAGCGCGTTTTGACAAGTTGACCAAAGAGCAGCAGAAAAAGATCGTCGAACAGGCGGTCGAGAAA
This sequence comes from Sulfurospirillum sp., assembly GCA_024762235.1. Taxonomy (GTDB): domain Bacteria; phylum Campylobacterota; class Campylobacteria; order Campylobacterales; family QNZT01; genus QNZT01. The sequence continues at coordinate 10,415 of JANTHT010000005.1, read as the reverse complement.
AAACTTTTGGCAGAGAAGGCAATCAAATCGGGTATCGAAAACGATCCTGACTACAAAAAAACACTCGAGACGATGAAAAAAGAGCTGGCTCTGGAGATCTGGATGAAAAAACAGTTCGACAAAGTCAAAGTCACCGAAAAAGAGATGAAAGATTTCTATAACAAAAATATCCAGATGTTCAAGCAGCCGGCTCAGGCCAAAGCGAGACACATTCTTCTTAAAAGTAAAAAAGAGGCGATGGCAGTGATCAATGAACTCAAAAAAGCGAAAAATGTCGAGCAGAAATTTATAGAACTGGCGAAGAAAAAATCGACAGGTCCGAGTGCCGCAAACGGTGGCGAACTGGGATGGTTCGATGCAAAACGTATGGTCAAACCCTTCTCCGACGCGGCATTCAAGCTTAAAAAAGGTGCATTCACCAAAACACCTGTCAAAACACAGTTTGGTTACCATGTCATCTATCTCGAAGATAAAAAACCTGCCGGAAATGTCTCATTCGAACAGGCGAAGCCGAACATCGAACAGACACTGAAAGTGAAAAAATTCCAGGAGATGATGAAAAAAACAGCTCAGGAACTCAAAGCGAAAGCCGATATTAAAATGAAATAATTTTCAACAATAAGGAGTGAGAGATGGGTAGAAAAATCCTGGATGTCGTCGGTCCCGGCGTCGTAACGGGCGACGATGTCACCAATATATTTAAAATCGCCAAAGAGGAGGGGTTCGCACTGCCTGCGGTCAACGTCGTCGGCACCAACTCCGTCAATGCCGTGATGGAAGCGGCCAAAACGGTCAACTCTCCTGTCATCATACAGTTTTCCAACGGCGGTGCCGCCTTTTATGCCGGTAAAGGGTTGGACAACAGTGAAGAGAAGGCGGCGATACTTGGAGCGGTAAGCGGTGCGAAACATGTCCACACGCTGGCGGAAGCCTACGGTGTACCTGTCATCCTCCATACCGACCATGCCGCCAAAAAGTTGCTTCCATGGATAGACGGTCTGCTCGAAGCGAGTGAAGCGCACTACGAAAAGTATGGCAAACCGCTCTTCAGCTCTCACATGCTCGACCTTTCCGAAGAGCCGCTCGGGGAAAATATCGCCATATGCGAAAAGTATCTTGAACGTATGAGCCGCATCGGTATGACGCTGGAGATCGAGCTGGGAATCACCGGCGGTGAAGAGGATGGCGTGGACAACTCCGGTGTCGACAGTTCGCTGCTCTACACACAGCCCGAAGAGGTTGCCTATGCCTACGAGCGCCTGAGCCGCATCAGTGACAAATTTACGATTGCGGCATCGTTTGGTAACGTACACGGTGTCTATAAACCGGGCAATGTCACACTGCAGCCCAAAATCCTCCACAACTCTCAGAACTATATTCATGAGAAGTACAACACGTCAGATCCGAAACCTGTATTCTTTGTCTTTCACGGCGGTAGCGGAAGTTCACACGAAGAGATCCAGGAGGCGATCAGCTACGGCGTGATCAAGATGAATATCGATACCGATACGCAATGGGCTTTCTGGGATGGTGTGCGCGGGTATGTCGCGAACTATTTCGACTATCTGCAGAGTCAAATCGGAAATCCCGAAGGGGAAGAGAAACCCAATAAAAAATATTACGATCCGAGAAAATGGTTGCGTGAGGGTGAAAAGTCGATGGTGGCGCGTTTGAAAACGGCATTCGAGGATCTCAACTGCATCGATAGAAACTGACTATTTTCTATCGGTACTGTTTCCCTTTCTGAGGGGTGGAAAGGGCAGGGCGGCAACGATGGCCGCGCTGCCCTTTTTTTTATTTCTCCAGTGCGATCTTCAGCACTTCATCGACATGGGATACACCGATGATATCGATCGCCTCTTTGACACTCTCCGGAATATCGTCCAGGTCTTTTTCATAATTTTTCTGCGGAATAATCGCAGTTTTGATCTTCGCTTTGTACGCTGCGATCAGTTTCTCTTTCAAGCCGCCGATAGGGAGGACATTTCCCACAAGGTCCAGTTCTCCCGTCATCGCGACATCAGGGCGCACCTTTTTCTCGGAAAAGATCGATGCGATCGCTGTCGCCATGGCGATACCGGCACTCGGACCATCTTTTTTGGTCGCTCCTTCCGGTACGTGGATATGGAGGTCGTATCGTTTGTAGACCTCGTTGACAGGCGGTTCGATCTCTTCCTCCTTCTCCTTGGGAGTTTTGGGAATGATCTCCGGATTGATCTCGAGCTTGTGGGTATCGATCAGTACTTTGACAACGCTCATGGCGATACGCGCCGACTCTTTCATGACATCGCCGAGGCTTCCTGTCAGCTGAAGTCCCCCTTTTCCTTCGATCTTGATCGCTTCGAGTTTGAGCACATCGCCGCCGACAGCGGTCCATGCCAGGCCGTTCACGACACCCACACTTCCCTCGGAGGGCACCGCTTCGATCTCAAATACCTCTTTGTCTAGATACTTGTGCAGGTTTTTGACTGTGACACTCACTTTGGTCACATCGGGGTTTTCAAGAATCTCTTTGGCCGCTTTGCGCATCATCTGGGCGATGCGACGTCTTAGGTTACGGACACCGGCTTCCCGTGTATAGTTGGAGATTACCAGCTCCAGCGCCCCTTTGGAGATGGAGAATTCAGCCGCCTTTAGCGCATGCTTCCTGAGCTCCTGCGGGATCAGGTATTTTCTGGCGATCTCATACTTTTCGTCAGGTGTGTAGGAGCTGAGGAAGATAAACTCCATTCTGTCGCGCAACGGTGCAGGGATATATCCCACTTCGTTGGCGGTGGCGATGAAGATGACACGGCTCAGGTCGAGATTGAAGTTGAGATAGTAGTCCCGGAACGCTTTGTTCTGTTCCGGATCGAGGATCTCCAGCAGTACGGCTGTCGGATCCCCGCGGTGGCTTCTGGCGACTTTGTCGATTTCATCGAGCACGATGACCGGGTCCATCTCGTCCGCCTCGATCAGCCCCTGCACGATACGTCCGGGCATCGCTCCGATGTAGGTGCGTCTGTGCCCTCTCAGTTCGTTGACATCTTCGAGCCCACCCAGCGCGATACGGATCAGTTTGCGCTTGAGCGCAGTCGCGATCGAGTTGGCGAGCGACGTTTTACCGACACCCGGAGGGCCTGCAAAACAGATGATCTCCCCTTTGGTATCTTTCTCTTTGAGTCCCCGTTTTTCACGCAACTCTTTGACGGCGAAATACTCTTCGATGCGCTCCTTGGCTTTGGTCAGAGAGTAGTGGTCTTTGTCCAGCTGGCGTTTCACTTCATTGATGTCGAGCTTCTTTTTGGAGTATTTGCCAAAAGGGATCTCCAGTACCCAGTCCAGATACCCCTGAATCAGATTTGCATCGGCCGAATCGGGATGCATGCGTGAAAAACGGTCGATCTGTTTGGAAATCTCTTTGAAAGCGTCTTCACTCATATACTTCTTTTTCGCTTCCAGCTTTTTGCGATACTCCTCGATCTCCTCTTCACGCTGTGTATCGGTACCGAGTTCCTGCTGTATCTGCTTGAGCTGCTCCTTGAGAAAATACTCCTTGTTCACCTGCTCGATACGCGAATGGACTTTCGATTTGATTTCGCGCTGGAGGGTACTCGCTTTGATCTCTTCGCTGATATATTCGATCAAAATCAGTATGCGCTCTTCGAGATTGGTCTCCGTGAAGAGGCGATACGCCTGATCTTTTTTGAGTTTGAGGGTGCTCGCGACAAGATCGACGATTCGGTTGGGTTCACTGTTCTCGTCGATCGTCTTGAGCAGATCGGGTGCGAAAAGATCGCTGGTGGTCGAGAGTGTCCGGATCTTTTCGCGCAATATCTCCAGTGTCGCATTGACTTTGAGTTCGTCATAGGGGGCGAGTCTGATCACATCGACCAGTGCAGTGAGCGGCTCTTCGGTGAGCGCTTCGACCAGTCGCCCTTTCTCCAGGCCCTGAAAAAGGATCTTGATACGGCCGTCGGGCAGCGTCACTTTTCGCATGATGGTTCCGATCACGCCGGCATCGTAGATATCTTCAAAGTCTCTCTCCCCTTCGTGTCCGGGACGAGAAGGGACAATCATGACCAGAGAGTTGCTTTCGAGTGCCATCGTTGCGGCATCGATATTTTTCTGTTCCGTTAAAAAAACCGGTGAAATCATAAAAGGATAGAGAAAAAACTCATCCTCCACGATAATCGGCAATTTTTGGGGAAATTCACCATAATGGCTTAATTGCATAGTACATTTCTCCTTAGTTTAAGGTAATATTTTTTGAAACAGATTGCTGTTTTCAGTGGCGACCGGTGTCTCTTTGAGCCACGATGCATCGATCTTTTTCTGGTAGATCTCCGCAGCTTTTTTACGGCCGAGCCGCTTATATAACGAGACGATATCGCGGTTGAGTATCAACTCTGTCAGATAGAGTTTGGTCAGCATCGTATCGACCAGCGGATTGTATTGCGAAGAGGGAAACTTCTCTTCATAACTGTTGGCTTCGGTAATAGTGTCCAGTAAAAGTTTCTGGTTGCGTTTGGGGTGCTTGAACTGTGCGAATTTCGTCTTGATCTTCAGATACCTGAGATATTCGATATTGCGTCCCGTCGCATAGCGTTTGATATAGCTGTCCAGATAGAACTGCGCCATCAGATACTCCTCCTCTTCCATATGGACACGATAGAGAATCATCATCGCTTCACGGAGGTAGGGAGAAGCGACGTGCTCGCTGGCAAGAGAAGTGTAGGCGTCATCCGCCTTGTCCATGTTCCCCGCTGCGACCTTTTTCAGAATCTCTTTATACCACCATGCGGCAGGTTTGTTATAGACTTCATGTTCCTTTTTGGAAGCGCATCCGCCAAAGAACGCCGCAAGCAGTATCAGAGGTCCGATATATCGAATTATCATCAGCTTTCTCCTTCTTTCGTAAAATATTTTACCTGAATCTATGTTACTTTTCTCTAAAATAGCCGATATTCGGATAACCTGTGATGCCTCCGGCATAACGCTTTGCACGTCTGTTACGGATCTGTTACAAGGTTAAAATAGCAGCAAAAGGTTAACAAAAGGATAAGCATGCAACTTGAAGTCGCCTCCCCGATACTGGGGTTCGAAGAGATTGAAGATTATGAACTGCAGAAGATCGATGACTACTTCTATACCCTCAAACACGATACGATCTCCTTTACATTGACAGAGCCGGGCAAACTGCGTTCCTACGCCTTCGATCTGCCACCCTTCTATGCTGTGAAGCTCGAGGCGGAGGCATCTTCGGACCTGCTGGTGCTGGCAATCGTCATTCTGCAGAATCCGATCGAAAATTCGGTGATCAACTTTCTGGCACCGATCGTGGTCAACCGGGAGAAAAAGCTGCTGGTACAGGTACCTCTCGATGAGCAGAAATATCATGATTTCGGCATCGCCGAACCGATCAGCAGGTATCTGTGATGCAGAGGAGATTGACGATTATCGGAAGCGGCAGTATGGCTGGGGCGATCATCCGGGGCGTAGCAGGGCGTTATCCGGTCGAAGTGGTTGCACGCGAGGGGGAACGGCTGGAGAAACTGTGCCGAAACTATGGTGGAGAGATCACTGTTACGACACTGCAAGAGGGGTTGGATATCGCAGGAAAGAGGATCATCATGGCGGTCAAACCCTACGCTTTCGATGCGGTGGCAAAGATGTTGAAAGGGCGTGCAGAGGCGCATCTGAGCGTCATGGCGGGTGTGCCGCTGGAGCATCTGAAATCCCGTCTGGACGCCGCATATACCGTACGGGCCATGCCGAATCTCGCCGCAAAATATGGTAAATCGATGACAACATTGTGTGGAGATGAGGGGTTTCGTGAAGCGGCGCTGCAGATCTGCAACGCGTTCGGTGAAGCGCTGTGGCTCGGGAGTGAAAAAGAGATAGATATCGCCACAGCGATCGCGGGCAGCGGTCCGGCCTATCTGGCGCTGATCGCCGAAGCGCTGGCGGACGGAGGCGTCAAAGCGGGGCTCAAACGCGAAGATGCGCAGAAGATCACACAGGGGCTTTTTACCGGAATGGGAGATCTGTTGCAGATGCATCCCGCACTTCTCAAAGATGCGGTCATGAGTCCGGGTGGGACGACAGCTGCCGGATATGGTGCGCTGGAAGCGGGTGCGGTGCGAAAGAGTTTCATCGAAGCGGTTGAAGCTGCATTTGATCAGGCAAAAAAAGTGGGAGGCGGAAAAACTGCTGAAAAGTAGCGGGGGAACTATCTTCTATCTGCGGCGGCGGGGTGCCGCCTGAAGAGCGTTTTTTAGAGATTGTGCTCTTTTTTGTATTGCAGAATCATCGCATACGCTTCATCTTTAAGTAGCAGTTTCTCTTTTTTCAGTTTCTCAAGCTCGAGATCATCCATAGACTCTCTGCCCTCTTCAACTTCCCTGATCTTGTCATCGAGTTCATTGTGTTTTTCGAAAATTTTTGCGAAGTGTGCATTTTCCTGTTTCAGTTTCGAGATGATATCTCTATACTCATGTAGCATGAATTCTCCTCATTGATTTTTACCGTTTCATTGTAACATTTATGTTCTGTAATCGGCATTAATCTTGACATAGTCGTAGCTTAGATCGCAGCCGTAACTGGTATGAGAAGCTTCCCCGACACCGATGTCGCAACGGATTTTGTAACTGTGCCGCTTCATGATCTCCGCAGCTTTGGCTTCACGTTGGGCGTCGAGCACAGGATAGTCACTCGAGTAGACGATCAGATCTTCGTAACGGATCACAAGGCGCGTTTCGTCACAGGTGATACCGCTGGCACCGATCGTCGACGCGATACGTCCCCAGTTGGGATCTTCACCAAAAAGCGCGGTTTTGACCAGCAGAGAGTTGCTGAGCGTTTTGGATGCTTTGATCGCATCTGCCTTCGTCGCGGCACCGCTCACTTCGAAAGCGACCACTTTATTCGCACCCTCGCCATCTTCGAGGATCATCATCGCGAGGCGGTGGGTCAGCATGTCGAGCGCCGTCCTGAACGCTTCCCTGTCGTAACTGCCGCTTTCGCGGCTCGCCAGCAGAAAGACGCTGTCGTTGGTGGAGGTGTCACCGTCGACACTGATCGTGTTGAAGGAGGTGTCGACACTCTCTCTGAGCAGAAGATCCATCTCCGCTGCGGGGATATCGGCATCGGTGACGATGAAACAGAGCATCGTCGCCATCGCGGGATTGATCATGCCCGCACCCTTGCAGATGCCTGCGATATGAAAACTGCTTCCATCTTCCAGGGTCACTTCGAAAGCGAGCTCCTTTGGAAACCGATCGGTCGTCATGATCGCTTCCGCGGCACGCGCCGAATTTCTGGCATCGAGGTCGAACTTTTCAAATCCATCGATGATTTTTTCCGTGGGAAGGGGGTAACCGATGACGCCGGTCGAACTCATGACAGGGTTTGTCAATTCGATTTTTTCACCGATCGCTTCGAAGATCGTGTCGATATCCCGGATACCTCTCTCTCCGGTCATCGCGTTGGCATTTTTGGCGTTGATGAGGAAAAAATCGGTCTGAAACCCTTTTTCGTAACGCTGATAGTGTTTGATCGGTGCTGCCTGAAAACGGTTGGTGGTGAAGGTGGCGGTGATATCGCAGGGTGTTGCACTGCGGATATAAGCGAGGTCGGGTTGCTCGCCCTCCCGCATACCGCAGTTGACGCCGTCACAATAGAAGCCTTCGACAGTGCCGAGGCCGCCTTTCATCGGGATAATATCGAACATTTTTTACTCCTGTGGGGGATATTTTTTACGTGCCAGCTTTTTGGCGTATCGGATGCTCTCACTGCTTCCGATCAGCATGAGTTTGGCGCCCAGTGTCACGATCGTTTCGTCGTTGGGCATCGGGATAAAGTTCTCTTTGTCGTCGCGGATACCCACGACATTGACCTTGACATAACGGGGCAGGTTGATCTCCCCCAGTTTTTTGTAGAGCATCCACGAAAACGAGGGGACTTTGATCTCTTCGATATCGAGCGGTGTATCCTTCTTGTAGAGGAACTGTTCGAGGATATTTTCCATCTCGGGACGCTGGCTGATCGCGCTCATGCGCTGTGCCATCAGTTTGGTCGGTGACACAACGCTGTCGGCTCCGAGCTTTTTGAGTTTTTCGATGTCGCTGAGGGTGTTTGCGTTGGTAAGGATGAAGTAGGGACGCCGTCGTTTGATCTCCTTTTCATGCAGGCGTGCCGACGCGATGACGGCGATGTTGTCGGCGATGTTGCGGGAGAGTGTGATGATCCCTTTGGCGCTGGATAGATGCGCTTTGGCGAGGGCCACTTCGGTATGGGGCTCCTCCTGTACAAAGTAGGGATAGCTGTATTTTTTGGCGATCTCTTCGATATCTTCCGCCGGGTCGACGACGACAAAGGGGATATGGTTGTCACGAAACTGGCGGGTCAGCTGAATCGTAAATTCGTTGTGGTTGCAGATCACATAGTGGTTTTTGAGCCGTGCGATATCGTACAGCATGGAGCGCTCCTTGAGTATCTTGAGTAGTTCGCCTTTGTTGAGCACATCGACCAGAATACCGACCGAAAAAGAGAAGACCCCGAATCCCAGGATGATCAGCGTGATCGTAAAGATGCGTCCCGCGTCGGAGATGGGGGCGATCTCTCCGAAGCCCACTGTCGTGAAGGTGATGCCGGTCTGGTAGATGGCATCCATCAGATCGAAGTGGTCTATGGCGACATAACCGAGCGTACCGGTCAACATCATCAAAACGGTCAGGATCAGCGGGAGACGAAAAGGGGCTAACTGGAGGTAGAGTTCGGTATCCAGGTCGATTTCAGGTTTTTTGGGTTCACGCCAGTGGAGAAATTTTTTCACTTTTTTGATAAATTTCATCAACTCTCCATCATGGCTCGCACTCCGGGCGAGGAAGTGTATGACAGGGGTATCGGAGAAATCTCCCTGTCACTCTGTTTGTCGGTAAAAAGGTTACTGATTCGCTTTTTTACGCATGGTACGAAGCTCTTTCGCAGAGACTTTGATCTTTTTACGTGTGCCGTCTTCGAGTGTCACTCTGACGGTTCTGAGGTTCGGTAAAAATCTTCTTTTGGTTTTGTTGTGGGCATGGCTGACGTTGTTACCGCTCATAGGGCCTTTGCCGCTGATCTGGCATTTTCTTGACATGGTCTTTTCCTTATATGGTGTGATGTATGTTTTAAAAATTTTGTCGCGTATCCTATCCTAAAAAATCTTAATTTTTGTTGATGAGAGAGCTTGTGGGATCAGTGGTAGAGATATTTGAGGCGGATACTCAGATAATCCTCTTCGCGCAGACCGATGCCGCTGGCGTAAGCGCCCTCGAGTTTCAGAGAATCCCGGTGCATGAACCTCCTGCCTGTTCCTGCTGTCAGGCTGTATCCCATGTGTGTGCGGGTGTTGTAGAGGAGCGTCGCCCCGACATAGGGCTGCATGCGCCGCTGGTATCGCCGGGCAGAAGATTCACCGATGCCGATGCGCAAACCTCCCTGCCAGTAGTCATCGGGAAGTGTACCGGAGGTTTCCCAGAAGTTTTGCCTCTCCAGAAAGAGGGTATAGGAGAGGTCGGGATAGCCCAGACGCAGATTCTCTCTGTAGTGGAATTGCGTCAGAAGAGCGTTTCCATAGGCACGGCTGCTGTTGTTTTCCATATGGCGTGACGCATCGATTTGGAAGCTGAGACTGTGACGGCTGTCGTATCGGTAGGTGGCGCGCAGTGCGAAGCGATTTTTACGGCCATGGAGCAGCAGCGCGTTGTTGAGACCGTCTTCCATATTGATCCCCGCTTCAGCAGTCGCACGATACGCCCCTTCTTCATAGGAGAGTGCCGTTTCCAGTGTGGCAAAAGAGCGCTCTTTTTGCATCACGCCTGCTTTGAGTCTCAGCCGGGTATCTTTGAAACGTGCGTAGAGTGTCGCTGCGGCATGCCGGTGTGTGGCATGGTACCCTTTCTGGCTGAAGCGTTCATCCCGGTGAGAGAGTGAAAATCGCTTTTCAAGCGACGCATAATGTGTGAATGTGCCCTCTGTACGTACCACGTCGAGCCGGTCGCGCCTGATCTTTGCCAGCGTCAGCGTCGCCTGCGGACCGCGGGCGGTAATCGCTTCGGCAAAAGTGCGTCGCAGTGTACCGTTGGAAGGGTTCTTCTGCATCCCCGTAAAGAGTGCCTGCAGATAGCGCGGTTGGTCGCCGGTCATCTGTGCTGCACCGATCCTGTCCCACAGAGGCAGGTTAGGGTAGTACCGCATCTGCTGTGCAATCTCTTCCCGGTCCCCGCGCAGCGTCGCTGTCAGCAGTTGCTCGGAGGGGGTGCGCTTATGGAGGCGTTGCAGCAGAAAGAGCATCTTTCGGGGTGCATGCTGCGGATCGAGGGCACCCAGATAGAGCCGTATGAGACGCTCTGAAGAGAGTACGCGCTTCCCCATCTTCAGATATTTTTTGC
>JANTHT010000004.1 GCA_024762235.1 Sulfurospirillum sp. | reverse complement strand
AGTTCGACGGTTATACTGTATGTCCTCTCAAGACAGAGTATGGCAAGATCATGCTGGCCGAGTTCAACTACGACGGACCGGCACCTTCGTTTCCTTTCCTCGATCCTGCAGAGCCCAGATGGATCTGGTGGGCGTTTGACCTCTACATGCTCAAGCCGATGTACTGGCACCTCATGATGAAGGGACTGATGTAGTCAATGCGCGCAGTAGTACGTGAACTCATACTCTTTGGGGTGTTGTTTGTCGTACTCTCGCTCGCCATGCACTTCAGTGCATGGATCGATCACCCGATCCACCACCTCGAAGCGTTGCCATCGAGCCCTCTGGGCCTGTGGCATCCGCTCTATCTGACACTGGCGGTCTACCTGCTGCTGGGTGTCGTGCGTCTGCTGGTACGATTTTTCAGACGACTCTTTTCGGGAGCGAAGCGCGCTTAATCACCGCCGACTCCCGGCGTTATTGATATTGCTATCCTGACCGTATCTCCCACGACAGCACCTGTCGCCTCTACCGCTTTACCCCATACCAGACCGTACGCTTTTCTACTGATCTTACCGGTCAGAAGGATGGTGCCTGCTTGTTTGTCTATCTTCAGAGGCAGATCATGTGTGGTCTGGCGGATGGTGAGTGCCGCGACGGCTCTGTCACCATCGACACTTTTCAGCTGCAGGCTCATGCGTGGGTATCTTGCTGCGTCGAAAAAGGCTTCCGAAACGAGATGGGTATCGCGTTTTTCGCTGCCGGTCGTGATCGACGCGACTTCGACACTTCCAAAGAGCATTTTGAGCCGCTCCTTTTCGATGTCACATCGGCCGTGCAGCCTGGTAAAGCGGCCTTTGACGGTGCTGATAAAGAGATGCCTGACTTTGAAAGTGACCTCTGTATTTTGCAGGGTGAGGGGGACCTCTGTCGCCGGAAGTGTGACGCAGAGCAGCATAAGCGTGATCAGATATTTCATGAGAAGATCCTTTGATTTGACTATTATACTATAAAAAAGTCGGGGAGATGATGGGGCGTGTGGTAAAATAGGGGAGCTCTATAGAAGGAAAAGAGATGGTAACGGAACGTTTTACCCTTTCAGAGGAAGTGAAGAGTTTTCTCAAATCCCTCAAGCCTGAATTTGGCTTCAACGGTTTTGGAGAAGTGACCTACTACCGCACCTACAGCCGACTCAAACCGGACGGTTCGCAGGAGGAGTGGGCCGATACGATCATACGCGTGGTGGAGGGGGTATTCAGTATCCGCAAAAACCACTACGTACAAAACGGTCTGGCGTTTGATGACGAGGCATGGCAGGAATATGCACTCGATTTTGCGCATGCGATGTTTCGTATGGCGTTTCTGCCCCCGGGACGGGGACTGTGGGCGATGGGTACCGAATATGTCTATCAGAGAGGTTCGATGGCCCTGAACAACTGCGGTGCGGTCGATACGACCGATCTCTCACATGCTGCGGAGTGGACGATGGATGCCCTCATGTGCGGGGTGGGTGTCGGATTTAACACCGCATGGCGGGGGGATGCCGTCAAACCGGACAAATCGGCACCGCAGACCTTTGTCATCCCCGATTCACGGGAGGGGTGGGTTGAGAGTGTCAAAAAAGTGATTGAAGCGTACACGAAGGGTGGCGACTGGTACCGTTTCGACTACAGTCAGATCCGGCCCTACGGAGCGCCCATCAAAGGGTTCGGCGGCAAGGCCAGCGGTCCGGAGCCTCTGAAACTGTTGCACAGTCGACTTGAAAAGTACCTGGACGACTACTGTGACGGCGCGTACGATACCACGCGAACCGTAGCGGATATATTCAATGCGATCGGAGCCTGCGTCGTCGCGGGCAATGTACGCCGGAGCGCGGAGATAGCACTGGGGGACCCGAACGACCGTACTTTTCTCGAGCTCAAGGATTATCGGAAAAATCCCGAACGTGCGGAAATTGGCTGGATGAGCAACAACACCGTCGTTCTCTCAAAAGCGGAAGATTTTGAGAAGATTCCCCATATCGCCCGCTATATCAGGCACAACGGCGAGCCGGGTATCTGCAACCTGATCAACATGCAGAAGTATGGCCGTTTCGGAAAAGAGATGCCGGACAGAGCCTGGCTGAGCAATCCCTGTTCGGAGATCCCTCTGGAGAGTTTCGAGCTCTGTAACCTCGCCGAAGTCTTTCCGACCAAATGCAAGAGCGAAGAGGAGTTCTACCAGGCTCTGCGGTATGCGACATTTTATGCCTCCACCGTCGCACTGTTGCCCAGCCATCGGCCGGAGACCAATGCCATCGTCGCACGTAACCGGCGCATCGGCGTCAGTCTCTCGGGTGTGGCCGACTTCCTGGAGCAGATTGGCGCTGCACAGTTGACCAGACGTCTCAGAAACGGCTACAGGATCGTACGCGAAGAGAATGAAAAACTGGCGCAGGAAGCGGGTATTCCCGTCTCCATCCGCGTTACGACGGTCAAGCCTTCCGGTACGATCAGTCAGCTGGCGGGCGTTTCGAGTGGCATGCATTTTCCGACATTCAAATACGCGATACGGCGTATCCGTGTCGGAGAAGACTCACCGATCACAAAAGTTCTGATCGATGCGGGCATACCGCATGAAAAGGATCTCTACAGCGAACATACCCTGGTATTCGAATTTCCGATCGATCAGGGCAAGACACGCAAGGCTACGGAAGTCTCCGCCTGGGAACAGTTCGCTTTTCTGGCGATGCTGCAGCGCGAATGGAGCGATAACATGGTCAGCTGTACCGTCTACTTCGACAAAGAAAAAGAGGGGGATCAGATCGCACACATGCTGGCGCAGTTCGCACCGGTGATCAAAAGCGTCTCCATGTTGCCCCATACCGAAGAGGGCGCTTACGAACAGATGCCCTATGAGGGAATCAGCAAAGAAGAGTATGAAGAGCGGCTTGCGGCGCTGGGCGAGATCGACTGGTCCGGGTTCGGCGGATCGGACGGGATCGATTCACGTTTTTGTACTACAGAGGAGTGTGAATTGGGGAGTGTCAGGAAATAGATGCAGACTATTACACTGTGGATCGAAGCTTTCAGCGGGCTTGGACTTTTCCTTTTTGGCATGCTCTATCTCGAGTCCCAGATCAAAGCCGCTGCCGGCAGAGCCTTTAAAAGCGTTATTCGCTATACGACCGGTACCCATTTTAAAAGCTTGCTCACCGGACTGGTGGCGACTGCCCTGTTTCAGAGTTCTTCTGTCGTGACACTGATGGCACTCTCTTTGATCGGTGCACAGATGATGTCCCTCTCTGGCGGGATCGCCGTGATCTTCGGTGCCAATATCGGTACGACTGTGACAGCATGGATTGTAGGTCTTGTGGGGTTCAAGATGGATATCAAACTGCTCTCATATCTGTTTATTGGCATTGGCGGGCTTGGCAGTGTGCTCGCCGGAGAGGAGAGTCGCTGGAAAAGTTACTTTGGTGCGATGGTCGGATTTGGATTGATTTTTCTGGGTCTGGAGGGAATGAAGGAGAGTTTCGCCTCTTTTAGCACCGCTTTTGATATTGGGCGCTATCGTTTCGACAATCCCTACTGGTACGCGTTGATAGGATTTGGACTCACAGGGGTGATTCAGTCGAGCTCCGCTTCCATTGCGATTATCCAGAGTGCATTGTTTGCGCATATTGTCGGCTTTGATGCAGCGGCGGCATTCGTGGTGGGCGCCAACATCGGTACCACAGTGACAGCCTTTTTGGGTGCCATCGGCGGCACGCCGGATAAAAAACGTACCGCCCTCGCACACTTTTTGTTCAATGTTTCCACGGGTGCCGTAGCGCTGGCACTGCTGAAACCGCTGGTCTTGGTTACGGAGTATATCCTTCCACATGCGGATCCTGTCATTCAGATCGCTCTGTTTCATACCATCTTCAATCTTCTGGGTGTCCTGCTCTGGTATCCCTTTATCGATCCACTGACACGCGCTTTGCAAAAAGTCTTCAAAAAAGAGCCCGAACACATCACAGAGTACATTCACAATGTCTCTGCAAAACTGCCCGATGTAGCCGCAGAGGCACTGGACAAAGAGATTATCCATCTGGCACATGAAGTGGAAAATTTCGCTTTGCTGGCTATCAATATTCCACCCGCAAAAGCCCTCAAAGACAGGGAAAGTGCGGAAAAACTGCTCGATACCTATACGGAGAATTTTGCAGTCTCCTATGACAGACTCTATGCCAGAGCACGTCAGCTGGAGGGAGAGATACTGCGTTTTATCACACATCTGGCCGTCAGCAGTAACGATCCTCACTTTCAGGATTATCTCAACATACAGGCACGTAAAATCACCTATCTGGCCACTGCAGCCAAAGCCATCAAAGATATGCTACCCGATCTGGAATCGCTTTATGAGGCAGAGACACCCGAAGAACAGCAGTTTTATCGTAACCTTCGCTATCAGATACTACAGAGTGTGCAAGTCTTTGAGCGGGCACTGGATGGTGAAAAGGATGCGTACGAAAAGATGAATGAAATCTATCAAAAGATCGCCAGATCATACAAAAACAGTATGATGTTGATAGAAGATATGGCAAAAAACAGCAATATCTCTTCTTACATGCTGACCATTGCCGTCAATGACATGCACTTGAGTAAAAGTTTCACCAAATCACTGCGCAATATTTTGTCACTGATCTTTGCACAGGAGGAAGTCAAAAAAGAAATTGGGGAAAAATCGTAGATCCGGATCGCTCCGGATCAAAAGTTATTTACGTTTTGGGATAGTGATTTCCAAAACGCCGTTTTTGTAGTCGGTTTTGAGTTTGGAGGCGTCCGCATCTTTGGGCAGGGTCATCATCTTTGAAAAGGCGCCGACAAAGCGCTCCTGTCGCACGTAGTTCTCCCCTTTCTCTTTTTTCTCATTTTCGGTTTTGGCTTCGATCGTGAGCATGCCCTCTTTCTCCGTCACTTTGATACTTTTTGCATCGGCACCCGGTATGTCGGCTTTGATGAGGTAGTGATCTCCCTTGTCCACGATATCGGCAGCCGGGGTTTTGATGAAGGTGCCCTGAAAACCGGAAAATGTTGTATCACTCAGAAAATGCTGATGCAGGCGATTGAAAACCGCATCCATCTCTTTCTGGATCTTTTCGATTTCAGTGAAAGGGTTTTCTGTGTTCTGGGATGTCCGGACTTCTGTCGCCCATAAAGCTGCAGATGCAAGCAGCGCTGTTGTCAGAAGTGTCACAATTTTGCGTTTCATCATTTACTCCTTTGTACTAAAGTTTGTTTATATCTGTTATTGTAATCCAGTTGCATTAATCGACCGTTAACAAGTGCTTCTCTTAAGTCCGTTTAAGTTTGTAAGTTTAAACTTTACGCATCAACCTAAGAGGGTGATATTTGTGTATAATTTCTAAAAATCACGCATCAGGGAGTTTGAAATGTGGAATATACCGATAGAAGAATCATTGTTTAAAAAGTTTGGCAAACATGCGAAGATCGCGGGTGTGATCTTCATGCTGCTGGGGATCGCGGGGATCGCGTTTCCGCCGTTTATGACGATGGCGACAGTCGCGTTTGTCTCATGGCTGCTGCTCTTTGCCGGGATCTCGGCTGCGATTTTTACGTGGCAGACGGACCGTAGTGACTGGATGGGTTGGCTCAAGGCGTTTGCGCTGATTCTGGTGTCGCTCTATATGCTCTTTGTTCCGATCGGCGGGGCTGCGACGATCGGCCTGCTGCTTTCGATCTACTTCTTTACCGATGCATTTGCGGGATTTGGTCTGGCGATGAACATGCGACCGGCATCCGGCTGGTGGATCTGGTTGCTCAATGCACTGCTCTCGCTGGTGCTTGGGGTACTCTTCGTAGTCGGATGGCCCTTCAGCTCTCTCTATCTGGTCGGTATTTTCGTAGGCATCAGCCTGCTTTTTGACGGTCTCGCACTCTTTATGGGCGGAAAATTCATGCAGAAGCTGGACGACGATCTGAAGTCATAACAAAATATAAGCACTCCTCAGACGAGGCGTGCTCTTTTACACCTGTTTTTCCCTACTCTTTCCCGATCTCTCTGGCGTCGATCTTCTCTTTTTGTGTACTTGCCTTCTTGCGTA
This sequence comes from Sulfurospirillum sp., assembly GCA_024762235.1. GTDB lineage: Bacteria > Campylobacterota > Campylobacteria > Campylobacterales > QNZT01 > QNZT01. The sequence continues at coordinate 35,172 of JANTHT010000004.1, read as the reverse complement.
TGTCGAAGTAGAGGTTCGAGAGGTAGGAGGCGAGTACGACTGTAACGCCAGTTGCGACGACGACGTTGTAGTCGAAGGTGGTTTCCAGCGAGAGAATCAGCGCCGTCAGCGGCAGGTTCATCAGCACTCCCATAAATACCGCAGCGCCGATTGCAGCGAAGTAGAAGGGTTCGACGACGATGTGGTAGGCGAGCATGACTTCACCGAAAGCGTAACCGATCAGCGCGCCGATACTCATCAGCGGCAGAAAGAGTCCGCCGACGGCGTTGGCGTAGATCGCGACGGTGGTTCCGATGATGCGCAGCAATATGACGCCGAAGATCAACAAGAGCGGTATATGGCTCTCTTTGTTGATCAGTGTCGTCACGATAAATTTGCCGGAAAAAGCCGCTTCGGGTTTGATCAGCATGATCGTTCCGACGATACTGCCGCCGATCAGTGCGAAGATGTAGTTTCTGTAGCGACTGAATTTTATAAAGATTTCGAGGTCGACGAAGTGCAACACCCGCTTTTTCAAAAAGAGGTAGAAGTAGATAAAGAGCGTGATAAAGGGGATGAAGAGCAGGTTGGCGTAGACGTAATCGAGGTCGACCCGGCGTCCGTGTGAATGTTGAAAAATGATCGGTTCGAGAAAGTTGAGGCTGATGGAAAAAGCGATGACCGCCGAGAGAATCAGATAGCCCATGTACTGCTTGAGAAACTGATAGGCGATATTTTCAAAGGCGAACGCGAGACCGGTGACCGGAGAGACGAAGATCGCAGCGATACCGCTGCTGGCACCGACACTGATCATCAGTTTGGTAAACATCGCGGGCATGCGAAACCATTTGTGTACCTGGTAGGCGATCATCGCGCCGATACCCGCACTGGGTCCTTCTGTACCGACAAGAAAGCCGCTGGAGAGGGAGAGTGCGGATGCGAGCACTTTTAGAAAAAGTGTCCGGATCGTCAGTATCATTCTGTTTTCACACACCGAATCTGCGATTTCACTGACGCCATATTCCCGTACATTTTTATCACGCGATATGATATAGTTGACGATGAAGATTGCGACGGTAGGGACGAGGTAGATATACCAGACCGGCAGCTCGGGAATCGTGTCGACCGGATTGCCGAAAAAGATGAAATAGCTCATGAAGGTGATGAGCAGTTCATAAAAGGTGATGAAGATGCCGCTGATAAGGCCGGTGATGATAGATGCGATGAGTAATTTCAAAAGCATGGCAGGGTGTTCCTCTTCTCTGGACGTGGCGCATTATATCGGAAAAAGGATAGGATTTTCTGTAAAAGAGCAGGGCGGTTCCGGCGGTTATTTCGCGCTGTCGATCTGACGTGTAATGACGCGCTGTGTGAAGAAGCGCAGTGCCATCTCGATCGCAAAAGCGACAGCGAAAGTACCGAGCAAGTCATAACCGATCAGAGGCATATCTTTACTGGTATACCAGAGTGTCAGCCAGGCGATAGCGAACATCGCCGCCATCGCGGAGGCTACGAGCCAGGGATTTGCACCCGTCTCCCTGATATGCAGAAGATGCCCCGCATGGGTGATCCCCTGTATGATCAACACCGCCAGTGCGGCGATGGTCGTTACCTCCGCGAGGTTGAAAAAGAGGATCATTGGCAGGATCAGGAATCCACTGATGATAAGTCCCTCATAAGAGTTGTAAACGTTGTAGGTATAGATCGGGGGCAGATCCCCCTCTTTGGCCATCGTGTAACTGATTTCGGTGGCGGCGTAGAGTGTGGCGTTGATCGCCGAAGCGGTGGCGAGCAGGGCGGTCGCGGCCATGATCCTGAAGCCCCATTCGCCAAAGATCGGTTTCGCCGCTTCGGCAAGGGCGTAGTCCTTCGTTGCGATCACCTTTTCGAACGGGAGATTTCCCAGCACTGCGATACTGGTGAGGATATAGAGCAGCGCCACCACTCCGATCGCTATGAACATGGAACGCATCATGGTATGTGCGGGATCGGGCATCTCTTCGACGGTGTTGGTGATGACACTGAAGCCCTGATAGGCAAAAAAAGTGAGTCCCACGGCAAAGAGCATGTCGAGCATCGGCGGCATCTTCGAGACGCTCAGTAGCTCCGGCTTGACGAAAAAGAGCGCGGCGACGGTGAAGAGTGACAGCACTGTCACTTTGACGATGACGATGATATTTTCCGACTTCGCCACGAAAGTGGCGCCCAGCAGATTGATGAGGATAAAGAGGAGGAGAATACCCACGGCAAAGATGTCGGCCCAGTGACCGGGCGTATGCATGAAGGTGGCGGCATAGGCGCCGAACGATTTGGCGACGGCAGCGATGGAGACGAGCTGGGAGAGGTAGAAGAGGACACCTCCGCTGCCCGAAAAGACCCCTTCCCCGAAACACTGCACCAGATACTCCACGATTCCCCCGCGTGAGGGGTAGCGCAGCGCCAGTTTCGCCAGAGAGTATCCGCTCAGCAGTGCGGCGATGCCCCCGATGACAAAAGAGAGCCAGACGATGTTTCCGGCGATCGCACCCGCCTCTCCGATGACGATGAAGATCCCCGCACCGACCATCGAGCCGATACCCAGCATGACAGCGCTGAAAGTGTTGAAGGCTTTGGTTGGGGCACTCATTTATCCGCTTTTCTGTTTTTACGCTCCGGACAGAGACACTGCAGTGCGAGATCACTTTTTTTACGCAGTGCTTCCAGGTTTTTGACAGCCAGATGCCCCCGTTTGCTGAAGATGATATCCTGATCTTTGAGCTTGTGTATCTGGGTACTCACTACGGCGCGCACCGAACCGATCATCTCGGCGAGAGATTCATGTGAAAGATTGTGTATGAGTCGTACAGGGTGGTGCCCGTCGGTTTGTGATTTTTGGGGATCGACATGCCTGAGGATGAGCTTCGCCAGTCGTGTCATCGTATCGTCGAACACCATCGACTCGGAAAAATCTTCGAGATGACGCATCATCTTCCCCAGATAGGGGAGAAATCGGTTGCTGAGCTCTGGATACCGGCAAAGCCATTCTCGTGCCTGCGGCAGGGGGATACGCAACGCCTCGACACGGTCGAGCGTGACGGGAAATGTGATATGCTCGGCATTGTCAAGAAGGGTGAAAATATCGTAGATATCTCCGCTGCCAAGCAGAAAGAGGGTGATACTTCTTCCTGTATGCGGGTCGACCTGAGAAAGTTTGAGTCTGCCCTCGAGGATGACAAAGAGATCTTTTTGTGCGATATCGGGTGAGAGGGATTCCCCTTTGGGCCAGGAGATCTTTTCGCCTGCGTTGACAATCCTCTGTAACAGCGACATATCCGCACCGCCAAACAGTTCAGAGTTTTGGAGAGTCTCGATCGGTTCAGCAGGCATAGAATGGTCTCACCCTCTTTTGGTTTTGTATAGGTGAATCATAACGTTTCCAACCTGACTTTTCAGTTATCCTGATCCGGTAGATCCTCTTTTTCAGGTTGCATGCGTTTATCTTGTGTAAGTGAAGCGATTTTTTGCACCATCTGGTGCATGATGCCCTTGATATGCGCCTCCACTCTCTGCAGATGTGCGGCAAAGTGGTGGAGAGACTTCTCTTTGGCGAAGGCTCTGAAGGCTTCAAGTGACTCGTGCAGGTGCGCTTTTTCGCGAGCGATCGTCTCTTCAAAAGCCTCTTGCGCAGCTTTTGCCTTCTTATGCTGCAGCTCTATACAATCGTTTGCATGCGCATGAATGATGTCGACCATCTCTTCCGAGACCCTGCGCAGAATCTCTTCATGTCGTTCAAGAAGCGCCTCCTGAATCCCTTCGAGGATCTCATAGGTGACACTCTCTACAGACTCGCCTGTCACTTTGGCTTCATCCAGAGCTCTGCTGTAGATCTCCGTGACGATCCTGCGCACCTGCTCTTCGTAGGCCTCTTCCCCGTCACTGATCGACGCGATTTTCGCCTTGACCTCCTCTTTGTATCTCATGCAAAGACCTCCGTATCTGATACTCTTGAACCCTGCAGGGCATCCACTTCCCGACGGTTCGTTGTTGACATTATATAGAAAAAACCGGTTACAGTTCTGTAACACAGCTAACATTTGCGGAATGCGGTTTGTGTTATAATCGTCACAGAGTATCGTCAAAAAGGAGGTTTTATGCGAGTGAGTGAAGCGCTGCTGCGCGCGATAAGAGATACACTGGGCTGGAATGTCATCAGGATCGCTCTGGTGACGGCGATACCGCTGGCGATACTGTGGCTGGCGGCAGGCTACTATCTGTGGCCCTGGGTCATGGGGGTGATGGAGATGCTGATCGGGTGGGTGCCCTTCTCCGTGCTGAAGGCAAACGGTGCGTTTCTGATCGGAGGATTTGTCTGGATGGCAGTGGTTCTGATGAGTTTCGGGATCGTCGTCGCCCTCTTCAATCCGCTCATCATGCGGCTTGTGCGAAGTGAAAGGCAGACACAGTTTTCGATACTGCTGCTGCTTCTGATCGCGATGGGATGGACCATATTCGGTCTTTTGAACTGGGATCTGGTCTATAGCGAAGTCAAACAGGTGCTGGCGTGGTTTCCGTTCCAGACACTGGAAGCGGGGGTTGCCGCGTTGCTGGCGGGGATGCTCTTCTACAACCTGTTCATCGCTTCCGAGGCGATCGTCGTACTGCTGATGCGTCGCCGTTTCCTGCACTATATCCAGCAGCGTGACTACCCGGCCGCTGCACCGCTGGAAAAAGAGGCGCAAAAGAGTTATGTTGCAAAGATGGTCAAAGATGTGCTGCTTTTCTTTCTTCTTCTTCTGCTCTTTTTCCCACTGCTGTTCGTACCGTTTTTCAACCTTTTTGTGCAGGTGATTTTGTGGGCATGGCTGATCCGGGATGCCTACTTCAGGGCGACTGCGTCACTCTATGCTCCCGCTGAGGAGCAGGAGCGACTGCACAGACATGAGTTTGTCATATGGGCAATCGCTTTTGTGACATCACTGCTCAATCTGGTCCCGGTCGTCAATATCCTCACACCCTTTTTCGCACTGGTAGCCTATCTGCACTGGATACTCCTCGATCTGCATAGCGGCGAGGTGGCATGATGGCATATATACAATCATACGGAGCGGCAGAGGTGGTCACGGGCTCCTGCCATGTGCTGCATATCGAAAAGGGGCCGGTGGTGATGGTCGACTGCGGGATGTTTCAGGGAGAGCATGAGAAGGAGAACTACAAAAAGTTCGGGTTTCACCCGCGTGACATCGATGTGCTGCTCGTCACCCATGCGCATCTGGACCATGTCGGCCGTATCCCCAAACTGGTCAAAGAGGGGTTTCGCGGCAGGATCATCTCCCAGCGTTCCACTTTCGATCTGATGGAAGTGGTCCTGCTGGATGCCGCGCACCTGATGGAAGAGGAGTACCGTACCCTTTTTCGCAAAGCGCAGCGTCGCGGGGAAGAGCGCAAAGTCGCCAAACCGCTCTATACCACCGAAGATGTCGAAGCGGTTTTCGATTTGACGAGTACCTTCGCGGAGTACGGGGAGAAGATACCCCTCGCCCATGACGTCTATGCCATCTTTCGCAATGCCGGGCATATTCTCGATTCCGCGACGGTGCAGATCCATTACCGTGAGAAAAATGAACACAGATCTGTCGTATTCAGCGGCGATCTGGGAAATCACAACGACATCGTCATGCCCGATCCCGTACAGGTCAGAAAAGCGGATACACTCTACATAGAGTCCACCTACGGAGACCGTAACCACAAGCCGATCAAAGAGAGCGTCGAAGAGTTCAGAGAAGTGATCTTCAACACCCTCATGTCGCGGGGAAACGTCATCATCCCTTCGTTTGCGATCGAGCGTACACAGGAGATTCTCTGCCTGCTCAAGCGCATGTATAAAAGAAAAGAGTTGCCGCCCTGTAAGATCTTTCTCGATTCGCCGATGGCGATCCGTGCGACCAATCTCTACAACAAATACCACAGCGAACTAAGCAGAGAGTGCAATCTCTTTCTGAAAGAGGATGGGACGATATTCGAATTTCCCTGGCTGCACTATACCCTCAAACCCGAGGAGTCCAAAAAGATCAATGAAGAGGAGGGGTGTATCATCATCGCGGGCAGCGGCATGTGTACGGGCGGTCGTATCATGCATCACTTCAAAAATCGCATCTGGAATCCCAAAAACAGTGTCATCTTTGTCGGCTATCAGGCCAACGGGACGCCGGGGCGCAGGATCGTCGATGGCGCCAGAACGATCAAAATCTACCACGAAGAGATCAGGATCAATGCCCGTATTTATACGATCAACGGTTTCTCGGCCCATGCCGATCAGCATGAACTCATCGCGTGGATGGAGGGATTTGAACAGCTTGGAAAGATCTTTCTGATTCACGGTGAGCGTGAAAAACAGGAGATTTTTCAGAAAGTGATCCGACACAAAATGCCGGAGCATAAGGTGCATATCGTCAAAGAGGGAGAGAAAGTGTGGGTCTGAAGAGCCATTCCCGCCCGCTCTGCCCTGTTTTTATACAGTTTCATGGAAGGAGCGGGTGGAAAATTATAGTACAATAGTACATTTTTTAACAAGAGAGACCGGGGAGGGTTTATATGAGTGAAACTGAAAATCTGTGCGATGTGATTATCTTCGGCGGACACGGCGATCTGGCTTTTCGCAAACTGATGCCTGCGCTTTACCATTTGACAAATGACGGTTACCTGAATGGACAGAGCCGCATCATCACTGTCGCGAGAGACAATATGACGCTGGAGGAGCATCGGGGGCTGGTGAAAAAAAAGCTGCAGGAGTTTGTCCGTCCGGACTATTTCGACGAAGAGAAGTTTGCCCGTTTCGCTGCGCAGATGGAGGTGGTTACGGTCGATTTTCGCGATACTTCCACGTATGAGGGGTTGAAAGCGCTTCTTGACCTCCATCCCGACCGCGACCGCGTCAACTACCTTTCGACATCGCCTGACTTTTTCGGCACTATCTGTAAAGATCTCTTCGAATGGAATCTCATCACCCCGCAGAGCCGGGTCGTGCTTGAAAAGCCGATCGGGCGTGATCTGCAGTCTTCACGGGCGATCAATGAAGAGGTACTCAAATATTTTCAGGAGTCGCAAATCTACCGTATCGACCACTATCTGGGAAAAGATACGGTACAGAACATCATGGCGCTGCGTTTTTCGAATCGTTTTTTCATGCCGCTCTGGGATGCGAACAATATCGATCATGTGCAGATCACAGTCGCTGAGAGTGTCGGTGTCGAGGGGCGCTGGGGATACTACGACGACTACGGCGCGATGCGTGATATGATTCAGAACCACCTGTTGCAGCTTCTGTGTCTGATCGCGATGGAGCCGCCATGTTCGCTGGATGCCGACAGTGTACGTGACGAAAAGGTGAAGGTGCTGCGGTCACTGCGTCCCATGACCCCTGCCGACATCGAACAGAAAACGGTACGTGCGCAGTATGTGCAGGGATCGATCAACGGACAGCCGGTACCCGGCTACAAAGAGGGTGTGGGCGTGGAGGAGAGTACGACAGAGACTTTCGCTGCACTGCGGGTCGATATCGACAACTGGCGCTGGAACGGTGTCCCTTTCTATATCCGCAGCGGTAAACGCATGCGTCAGCGAAACTCGGAGATCGTCATACAGTTCAAGTCGATTCCTCACTCTATCTTCGCCAACAAAGGCCGATGTATCTCTTCCAACAAGCTGGTCATCACGCTGCAGCCCAAAGAGAGTATCAAGCTCAAACTGATGAACAAGATCCCCGGACTCTCCGAGCAGATGCGCCTGCAGCAGGTAGATCTGGAGCTCAATGCGCCGATGGAGACTTCCCGTAAACCCGAGGCCTACGAACGGTTGCTTCTGGATGTGATCCGTGCCAACCCGACACTCTTCATGCGACTGGATGAGGTGGAAGCGGCGTGGAAATGGGCTGATCTCATATTGGAAGGCTGGGCGGAAAATATCGTACCGATGAAGAGTTACAGCGCCGGCAGCGACGGCCCGAGTGCCGCTATCGCGCTGATCGAACGGGATGGAAGGAGTTGGCATGATGAGTCCTGATGCCTCTTTCCACCGCTTCGAGACGCCGGATGCACTGGCGCAAAGCCTCAGTGATGCGATTGCGGTCGATCTGAGCGAGGCGATCGCAGAGAGAGGACGTGCCACGCTTCTCGTCTCCGGAGGGAGTACGCCGCTGCGCCTTTTCAGGGCGTTACGAAAAAAGCCCATAGCCTGGGAGTATGTCAGGGTGGGTCTCTGCGATGAGCGCTGGGTGCCGGAGAGTGATCCGGCGAGCAATGCGGCGTTTGTCAAAAGAGAACTGTTGCAGGAGCATGCCGCCGCTGCGACCTTCGTCGGGATCTATACAGAGGGTGTCGTACCTGAGGAGGCCGAAGCGCTTTGCAGCAGAAGACTCAAAGAGTGGTTATGGCCGTTCGATGTCATCGTCCTGGGTATGGGTACCGATGCGCATACCGCATCTCTCTTCCCGTGGAATCCCAGGCTGCAGGAGGCGCTTGAGAAGAGCGATCCCGAACTCTGTATCGCCATGACCCCTTCAGACGCACCGCATCCGCGCATGAGTCTGACGCTGCAGGCGATCCTGAGTGCCGGCCATATCTATCTCCATTTCGAAGGTGAGGAGAAACTGCGTGTCTATGAAGAGGCACTTCAGGGGGATGACGCATTTGCGATGCCCATACGTGCGGTTTTAAAACAGAACGAAAAAAAGATCGAGGTATATTACGCATGAATCAAACAATCCGGGAAGTTACCGAAAAGATACGCGAACGCTCACAAAAAAGCAGGGAGATCTATCTGGCACGTATCGAAGAGGCGAAAGGGCACGGTGTCTACCGCCAACAGCTGGGGTGCAGCAATCTCGCACATGCGATGGCGCCGATGCAGGAAAAAGAGAAAGCGCTGCTTTCGGAGATGGTCGAGCCCAACATCGCTATCGTCACCGCCTACAACGACATGCTTTCGGCGCATGCGCCGTACCGGGACTATCCCGACCGTCTCAAAAAGCGGCTGCGGGATCTGGGTGCGACGGCGCAGGTGGCGGGAGGTGTTCCCGCGATGTGCGACGGCGTGACCCAGTCACAGCCGGGTATGGAACTGAGCCTCTTCAGCCGCGACAATATCGCGATGGGAACGGCTATCGCTCTGTCGCATAACGTCTTTGACGGCGTCTTTTATCTGGGAGTGTGTGACAAAATCGTTCCGGGGATGCTGATCGGGGCGCTGGCGTTTGGCCATCTGCCGGGGATATTCGTTCCTGCAGGACCGATGCCTTCAGGAATATCCAATGCGGAAAAAGCGAAAATCCGCCAGGAGTTCGCGCAGGGAAAAGTGAGCGAAGGGGAGCTGCTTCAGGCGGAAGCCGCCTCGTATCACAGTTGCGGAACATGTACTTTTTACGGTACCGCCAACTCCAACCAGATGCTTCTGGAGATGATGGGACTGCAACTTCCCAACAGCTCTTTTGTCAATACCAACACGCCGCTGCGTGACGCACTGACAGACGAAGCGGCCGGCGTCATGGTACAGATGACGGAACATCTGGGGCGTTACAAACCGATCGCGTCGATTCTCGATGAACGCAGTTTCGTCAATGCCATCATCGGTCTGATGGCGACGGGAGGCTCGACGAACCACACGATCCATCTGATCGCTGTGGCCAGAGCTGCGGGCATCCTGCTGACCTGGGAAGATTTTGACGCCATTTCCAAGGTAACGCCGCTGTTGTGCCGTCTCTATCCCAACGGCCAGGCCGATGTCAACCATTTTCGTGATGCGGGAGGGATGAGCGTGGTGATCGCGCAGTTGCTCGATGCCGGCCTTCTGCATGCAGATACCGAAACGGTCGTTGGCAAAGGGTTGCAGCGATATGTGACCGAGCCAAAACTGGAAAACCATCTCCTCTCGTTTGAAAAGGGACCGGTCATATCCAGAGACGAGAGCGTTGTCGCTTCGGTCGCGAAACCTTTCAGCCCCGAAGGCGGCCTGAAGCTGCTGGGAGGGAATATCGGCCGCAGTGTCATCAAAACTTCCGCCCTGAAGCCGGAGTATCTCTTTATCGAAGCACCGGCACTGGTCTTTGATTCGCAGGAGGCGCTTCAGGCAGCTTTCAAAAGAGGGGAGCTCAAGCGCGATTTTATCGCAGTGGTGCGCTATCAGGGGCCGGGGGCCAACGGGATGCCGGAGCTTCACGGTCTGATGCCCCCGCTGGGCGTCCTGCAGGATCAGGGATACAAGGTGGCGATCGTCACAGACGGGCGTATGTCCGGCGCTTCGGGTAAAGTCCCCTCTGCGATCCACATGACGCCCGAAGCTGTCAAAGGCGGCATGCTGGCCAAAATCGAAGATGGAGATATGATTCGCTTCGATGTGGCAGAAGGGAAAATCACGCTGCTGGTGGAGGATGAGATCCTGGCGCGGCGCCATCCCGCGACCCCTGATCTCACGCACAACCGGTATGGATTCGGGCGTGAACTCTTTGTCTCTGTCAGAGCCGCCACAGGCCCTGCGGACGAAGGGGCGACGCTTTTTGACATTCCCGGAGAGGAGCACGCATGACAGCTCAGGAAGTGATGGAGATCTCTCCTGTCGTACCGGTCATCGCGCTTGAACGTGCGGAAGATGCGCTGCCGCTGGCTGAGGCGCTGCTGGCAGGAGGTGTGGGTGTGATGGAGATCACACTGCGCACAGATGCGGGCCTCGATGCGATCAAATCGGTTTCAGACGCTTTGCCCGAGATGGCGGTGGGTGCGGGTACCGTCGTCAACGGCTATGAGTGCAGGAAAGCGGTCGATTACGGTGCGCAGTTTATCTTCAGTCCGGGAATCTCGCAGGAGTTGATCGAGAGTGCAGAGGATGAAACGATCGCACTGATACCCGGTGTCGCCACCGCGTCGGAAGTGATGCTGGCACAAAACAGCGGGCTTCACTACTGTAAACTTTTTCCGGCAACGGTGGCAGGCGGTACCGCTGCGCTCAAAGCCTTCAGCGGTCCTTTCGCATCGATGCGCTTCTGCCCTACAGGGGGCGTGACTCCGGAAAACATGCATGCGTTTCTCTCCCTCCCCAACGTCCTGTGTGTGGGGGGAAGCTGGATCGTCCCGAAGCCGGCGATTCGTGCAGGTGATTTTGCAGCAGTGACGCGCCTGTGCCGCGAAGCGCTCGGCACGATAGGAGACCAGTGACAAAGAGCCTTGTGCAGGTATCCACTGTTAGCCAGCAGACAGACTTTTATGGTAAAACCGGTTATGATCTGTTATCAAACTTTTAAAGGAGTGATTCAATGGTAGATTTTCTCAAAAAAGCGATGGACTGGGTACTGGAAAAGGAGCAGGAGGCTGCGAAGGATTGCAGGATCGATCTGGCGGATCTGGACAAACAGATCGCCTATGTCGAGGGCAAACGCGACAAACTGAAAAAAGAGTGCGAAGAGAACCTGAGCGAGTTCGAGCATATTCTCAACAGACTGCATGCGATCAAAGCTTCCGAGCTCAAGTGCCAGGCAGATAAGAAAAATTGATAAATATTAATGGTGGCTGAGGTAATAATATAATTACTTTTTGTAACTGATATGTTACCGGTTTTTGGGTATTATCTCTATCATTTTGTCAAGACAAAGGAGCTATCATGGTGACAATCACTCCCAAAGGTGCCAAAGCGTGGGTGACCTTTAACTTCAAACCGGATCATGCAGTCGATCATGTCGCGATCGCCGGTGACTGGAACGACTGGGAACCCGAACCGATGCGGCCGAAAAAAGATGGCTCGTTTTATATCCGAAAATACCTGCTGACAGGCTCGAACTACCAGTTTCGCTATCTCGTTGACGATAAAAAGTGGGTCAACGATGACCATGCACCCCGTGTGCACAACCCCTACGGCACTGAAAACTCTCTGCTCGAACTCGAAACTGTCGTAGCCTGATTCCTTGCTGCCGCGCAAAACTGCCGGCACTATTTGTGTAAAGGAACGCCATGCAACCACTACAGAAGATCAAAGCCGTTCTGATGGCGGGCGGGTTTGGTACGCGTATTCAGCCATTGACCAACTCCATTCCCAAACCGATGCTTCCCGTCGTCAACATCCCGATGATGGAGCATATCGTCAACAAACTCAAACGCAGCGGTATCGAAGAGATCGTCATTTTACTCTTTTTCAAACCCGAAGTGATCCAGGAGCATTTCGGCGACGGAAGCGACTGGGGTGTGCAGATCGCCTATGCGCTGCCCGACGAGGATTACGGTACAGCCGGTGCGGTCGGGTTCGCCAGAGAGCATCTCGACACCACTTTCATGATCGTCAGCGGCGACCTCGTGACCGACTTCGACTTTGCAGAGATTATCGACTTTCACCGACGCAAAGCGTCGAAACTGACGATCGCCCTGACACCGGTCGAAGACCCGCTGCAGTTTGGTGTCGTCATCACAGATGAGACCGGCAGGATCGAGCGGTTTCTGGAGAAGCCGGGCTGGGGAGAGGTCTTCAGCGACACGATCAACACCGGTATCTACATCATCGAGCCGGAGATTGTGGAGTATATCCCGACCAAGGGTGCTTATGACTTTTCCAAAGATCTCTTTCCGAAGCTGATGCAAGAGGGAATAGACCTCTGGGGTTGTACGATCGAGGGGTACTGGCGCGACGTGGGCAATCCGCAGAGTTACCGCGACGTTCACAAAGATATCTTTTCGGGCAAAGTGCTCTACGACCTGCCCGGTACCTGTGCGAGAAAAGATGGCCTGGTCCTCTGCCTGGACGACTCTGTCAAACTCCCTCCCTCGGTCACATGCAAGGGGATGGTGATCATCGGAAAAGATACGATCATCGCAGAGGGTGTGACGCTGGAGGATTGCGTGATCGGGGAGGGGTGTGTCGTCGGTGAAGAGACACACCTGAAAGCGTCGGTACTCTGGGACCGCGTGAAGGTGGGGGAGAAGAGTTATCTGAACGATTCCATCGTCTGCAACGACACGACCATCGGCAGTGAGTGTACGATCGCCTACGGTGCGGTCATCGCCGAGTTTTGCGAGATCGAAGAGAAGGTCAAAGTGATCAAAGATGTGACGATCTGGCCGCACAAACATGTCGAAAAGAGAGCGGTGGTGAGCAGCAATATCGTCTGGGGTGAATCCTACAAAAACACCCTCTTTCACAAAGGAAAAGTGGTCGGTACCGCCAACGTCGAACTGACGGGAGAGATGGCGGTAAAGATCGCCGAAGCCTTCGGGAGTATCCTGCAGGAGGGGTCGACAGTCTTTGTCTCGAGAGACTACCACCCCTCGTCGCGCATGATCAAGCGTTTTCTGCTGGGAGGGCTGCTTTCTACCGGTGTCAACTGTGTCGATATCCAGGCGATACCTAGCAACGTCATGCGCCACGAACTCTTCAAAAAGGAGGATATCGCGGCAGGTGTGCATGTACGCCACTCCGTCAGCCACATCGGAAAGACGGAGATTGTCTTTTTCACCCATGAGGGGATGCTGATCGACACCAACCTCTCCAAAAGCATCGAACGGATCTTTTTCAGGGAACAGTTTCGCCATGTCAATCCGCACCGTATCGGAAAGATACTCCCTGCTTTCAACATGAAGCTGGATTATAAGCAGGATGTACGCGAGCTTATCTCAAAAGAGCGTTTCGTCAATGCCCGTTTCAAGATCGTCGCGAACATGCTGCACGGGATGGTAAGCGACATCTATCCTGCCCTGCTTGATACGCTGGGTATCGAAAACATCATGATCAACGATTATGTCAGTGTAAGAAAACTTGAAACGATCACCGCCAAAAATCAGTATGCCGCCAAAGCGGAACTTTCGCGCATCGTACGAGCACTCGGACTCTCTGCGGGGATCATGCTCTATCCCAACGGCCAGAGGCTCGATATCGTAGACGACGAGGGGCAGATCGTTTCCCGTGAGCGCGTGCTGATGGCGCTGCTCTACATGCTCCATCTGCATGACAGCAAGACCTATGCTATCTACCTGCCGGCTTGGGCACCGGATATCATGGATGACAAGTTCACCGACATCACCATCACGCGCGGACGTCTGATGGGCAAAAAAACGGCTTATCTTGGACAGTTCGATCTCGTGGCCGATGTCGACGCGCACTACGCCTTTACCGAGTTCGGATACCACAGCGATGCCATCTACGCGAGTCTGAAGATTTTCGATTTTATGGTGATGCACCAGCTCTCCCTTTCGCATCTGCTGCAAGAGATAGACGATTTCTACTATTGTCACACGGTACTGCCCTGTCCCGCAGCGCGCAAAGGGAAGGTGATGCGCCTCTTCATGAAAGAGGGGGAGGGGCACGAACTCTCCTTCGTCGACGGCATCAAGATCATCTTCGAACGGCACGAATGGGTGCTGATGATTCCGGACGACCATGAAGATCTGGTCCACCTCTATGTACAGGCAGTCGATGAACGTCGCGGTGTCGTGCTCAAAGAGCGTTATCATAAACTGATCGAAAGCTGGACGCAGGAGGCGTAGTGTCACTCAGATGACAGAAAACGTCTCGCGTTTTCACTATAATTGATTCTGAATAAGTCAGATGAGGAAGGGATCGCCATGCATATCAAAAAGAGTTTCATCAAACCTCCCAACAGGAGAAGACGTAAAAGTGAATTGCCCTGGCAGCATCCCAAGCCGCGTACCGAAGACCCTGAAGCCCTCAAACGCATCAATGCGATCATGAAGAGCCCCAGCTACAAGCTGGCGGCGGAGGATCATGACTTTCTCTTCAGCGACGAGACGCTTCCGGTGCGTCTGCAGCTGGACTATCTGAAGCCCGAACTGGTCCTGCGAAATTATGGTATCGAACGGACGATCGTCGTCTTTGGCAGCACGCGTATCGTCGAGCAAAAGAGTGCGCTCAAAAAGCTCGAAGAGGCGCAGAGAGCGCTCGCGAAAGAGCCCGACTCCGACAAGTTGCTCAAAGCGGTACGCAAGGCGGAACGCATACTGGAAAAATCGAAATACTACGACATGGCCAGAGCGTTCGGCAGGCTGGTCGGAGAGGCGGGCGGCGGCTGCGAGGACAACCGTGTCGCTGTCATGACGGGCGGCGGTCCGGGGATCATGGAGGCGGCGAACCGCGGAGCCTTCGATGTGGGGGCCAAAACGATCGGGCTCAACATCACCCTGCCGCACGAACAGTTCCCCAACCCCTACATCACGCCCGATCTCTGTTTTCAGTTCTACTACTTCGCCATCCGCAAGATGCACTTTCTCAAACGTGCCGCCGGACTGGTGGTCTGCCCGGGCGGATACGGCACCCTCGATGAGCTCTTCGAGACGCTGACGCTGATCCAGACGCGGAAGATCAATCCGGTACCGGTGATCTTTCTGGGACGCGAGTACTGGGAGAAGCTGATCGATTTCGAGATGCTGGAGATCGAAGGGACGATCGATCCGGAAGATCGCGATCTTTTCTGGTTCGCAGAGAGTGCGCAGGAAGCCTGGGAAGGTATGCAGGCGTGGCATGAAGCGAACAAAACACCGCTGTTTCCAAAGGAGTAAGCAATGGATATGAGTCAGATCAAAGGCCTCACTTCCAAAGAGGCGCAGGCGCGTCTGAAGAAGTACGGTCCCAATACGATCGAAGAGAAGGGTGAGAGCTGGTGGCAGCGTCTTTTCCGCCGTTTCTGGGGGCCGATTCCCTGGATGATCGAGACTGCCGCGATCCTCTCCGCGATCGCGAAGCGCTGGGAAGATTTCACGATCATCATGATCCTGCTCTTTGTCAACGCGTTCGTCGACTTCTATCAGGAGTCCAAAGCGCTCAACGCCATCGCCGTTTTGAAGAAGAAGCTGGCGCGCAAGGCGATTGTCCTGCGCGACGGACACTGGATCGAAATCGACGCTAAGGAGATCGTCCCCGGTGACATCGTCAAAGTGAAGATCGGTGATATCGTCCCGGCAGACATGAAACTGCTGGGCGGCGGCGATTTTCTGCAGGTGGACCAGTCCGCACTGACGGGCGAGTCGCTGCCGGTACATAAAAAGCCGGGAGACGAACTCTATGCCAACGCGATCATCAAACAGGGCGAGATGATCGGTGAAGTGACCGCCACTGCCAAAAACACCTACTTCGGCAAGACGGTCGCGCTGGTGGCCAAAGCACAGCGTGAAGAGCGCAGCCACTTCCAGAAGATGGTCATCAGAGTCGGAAACTTTTTGATTGTATTGACCCTTTTTATGATCGCGATTATCCTCTACCATGGTATCAAAACCCACCAGCCGACACTGGAGATGCTGGTCTTCGCGCTGGTACTGACGATCTCGGCGATTCCGGTGGCGATGCCGGCGGTTCTTACCGTCACGATGGCGATCGGTGCGAAGGCACTGGCTGCCAAAGACGCCATCGTCAGCCGGCTCGCGTCGATCGAAGAGATGGCGGGAATGGACATCCTCTGTTCGGACAAGACCGGAACACTGACCAAAAACGAGATGGTCATCTCTGATCCCTACACGACGGCCAGCCATACCGAAGAGGAGTTGATCAAATATGCCCTGATGGCGAGCCAGAAGCATAACCACGACCCCATAGAGAAGCCGATCTTCGACTATGCGCAGGAGCGCCATATCGAAGTCGAATATAAGCTCAAAAAGTTCATCCCTTTCGATCCGGTACATAAACGAACCGAAGCGGTGATCGAAAACGGCAACTGTGAACTGGTGGTGACCAAAGGTGCGCCGCAGGTGATCATCGAGCTGAGTGACGAGAGTGAGTTCGACAAAGATGCGGCCTACCAAAAGGTCGAAGAGTTTGCAAACAACGGTTTTCGTACGCTGGGTGTCGGATACCGCAACTGCGAAGAGGAGAAGTACCACTTCGTCGGGCTCATACCGCTCTACGATCCGCTGCGGGAAGATTCGAAAGAGACGATCGAAGAGGCGCGCAACAGAGGGATCGATGTCAAGATGGTCACGGGCGACAATATCGCTGTCGCCAGATATATCGCCGGATTGCTGGGGATAAAGGGTAAGATCCTCGATATCCGTGAACTGAAGGGGGAGAGTGTCGCCGAGTATCTGGCACTTGCGAAGATCCTCTCCAAAGCGTTCACGAAAGTGCTCAAACCCGATACCCCTAAAGAGCAGATCGATCAGTTGACCAAAAAGATCGTCCAGGAGGTGGAGAAGGAGCTCTACAATATACCGGTGCCAAAAGGTACCGTCAAAAAGCATGAGTCCGAAATCATCGCGATGATCGAAGAGGCAGGCGGCTTTGCGCAGGTCTACCCGGAAGACAAATATTTCATCGTAGACGAGTTGCAGAAGCGTGATCACATCGTCGGTATGACAGGTGACGGTGTCAATGACGCGCCTGCGCTCAAAAAAGCGGACTGCGGTATCGCCGTCAGCGGCGCGACAGACGCGGCCCGTGCGGCGGCCGATATCGTCCTGATGGCGCCGGGTCTGAAGGTGATCGTCGATGCGATCAAAGCGGCACGGCAGATCTTCGAGCGCATGAAGAGTTATGCGATCTTCCGTATCGCCGAGACGATTCGCGTCATCATCTTCATGACACTGGCGATCGTGATCTACGACTTCTATCCGATCACCGCGCTGATGATCATCATTCTCGCGCTGCTCAACGACATACCGATCATGACGATCGCCTACGACAATACGAAGGTTCGGAAAAATCCGGTACGGTGGGACATGAAAGAGGTCTTTATCCTCGCCTCATGGCTGGGTATCGCGGGGGTGCTCTCTTCATTTCTGCTCTTCTGGATACTGATCTCCCTGATGCACCTGCCGCTCGATTTCGTGCAGAGTGTCTTTTTCGCCAAGCTGGTCATCGCGGGACATGGCACGATTTACAACACCCGTATCGACGACTGGTTCTGGAAGCGGCCATGGCCGTCATGGACACTCTTCGGTGCGACCTTTTCGAGCCGTGTCGCCGGAACGATCATCGCGGTCTACGGTTTCGGTCTGATGGAGCCGATCGGCTGGGAGTGGGCACTCTGGATGTGGGCATACGCGCTGACATGGTTTGTCTTCAACGATGCGGTCAAGATGGCGGTGCTGCGTTACTACCGTAAAAAACTCGGTATAGATATCATCTAGGAGGCTGTGATGCGAAAAGATCGGAAAATCGACAGAAGAGAAGCACTGAAGCTGATGGCGGCAGGCAGCGGCCTTGCAGCGAGCAGCCTGCATGCCGCTACGAACAAGTCGGAGTTGAAAGGGGGTGCGCATCTCTCCCACCCTGCGAGCCACAAATATGCACGTATTGTCATCGCGGGAGGGGGTACAGCCGGGATCATCGCAGCAGCCCGAACGCGCCGCGCCGCGCCAAATGCCGAGATCACGCTCATCTCTCCCAATACGACACATCTCTATCAGCCCGGTGCACTTTTTCGCGCGGCGGGGCTGATGTCGCAGAGTGAAATGGTACGTGAGACTGCCTCCTTTTTCCCGGACAACGTCACATGGCTGCAGGAGAAGGTGACGGGTTTCGATCCGGAGCATAACCGTATCGAAACCGAAAAGAGCGGTAAACTCCCCTATGATGTGCTGATCGTCGCACTGGGGTGTGCATATGACTATGGTGCGATAGAAGGGATGGATAGTTCAATGATCGGTAAAGAGGGGATTCTCAGCATCTATCTCAACGATACCGTCAAAGGAACCGCAGAGGGGGCGGAGCTCTCGGGTGCGCTTTTCGAGAAGATGAAAGCGGATGTAGTGACCGCTTCCAAACCGCTGGAGATACTCTTCTGCGAACCCGATACTCCGGTCAAGGGGAAAGGGAGTGGGCTCTCTCTGATGCTGCTCTATCTGGATATGCTGCAGAAAAAGGGCGGCGACAAGAAGGTACGTTTCACCTATGTCACCCCTGATGAGGTACTTCTGGATGAGAAAATGTTCAACCATGCCCTCGGAAAAATCGTCAAGAAGTACCCCTCGGTCGAAGTGCTCTATAGACATCGTCTGACAAAGGTCGATGCGGCGGCCAAAAAGGCGACACTCACTTCCGGCGATCAAACGATCGAAAAAGCGTACGACTACATCCACATCACCCCGCCGATGCAGGCGCACCGGCTGGTGCGGGAGTCTGCACTTGCGGTGGGTGACGGCCCGCAAAAAGGGTGGATGGATGTCGATCCCAAAACGCTGCGGCACAGAAGCTATGAAAATATCTTCGGCCTGGGGGATGTGATCGCGCTCGACTATGCCAAAAGCGGCGGTGCGGCGCAGCATCAGGGGATCATTCTGCAGGACAATATCGCCGCGGCACTCGAAGGAGACCGGCTCCGCTACACTTACGACGGCTATACCGTCGCACCGGTGGTGACAGCATACGGCAAAGTCATGCTGGCGGAGTACAACAGAGAAAAGGTACAGCCGACATTTTTCCTGGATCCCTATACCCCCAGAAAATTGTGGTGGTGGCTGCAACGCTATTTTATGCCGTGGGCATATTTCAACCTGCTGATGCGGGGCATGATGTAAATTATCACCGCGCCAATAAATAATCTGAAGTTTTGAGAGAACGGGAAGGAGTGAGATGTGCGTCAAAAAATATGCAGGACTAACAGGTTAATTCAAATATTTTTTGGTGTGCAGATTGCTTCTTCCCGTGCTCCCCGAAGGGTGCAGTACTTTTGTCCATACTCTGCGTTAGATTTTTTCGAATTCGCTAAGGCGAGTCCTTCAAAAATCTGCCTTGATTATGAACAAAATTACTGCATCAAAAATTTAGATTATTTGTTGGTGCGGTGATCACAAAAAGGATTGACTATGGCGACAAAAATCGAAGAACATGGGATCAGCGTAGCGCTGAAGAGAGAAAACGGAAAGCTCTACGGAGAGCTGAAGATGATCGGAAAACTGACGCATGAGGATTATGAGGTATTTGTACCCATCCTCGAACGTGCGCTCAAAGAGGCGAAAGGGCTGGAAGTGGACATGCTGGTCGACATGACGGAGTTCAGGGGCTGGAAACTGCATGCTGCCTGGGATGACATGGTCTTTGGCCTCAAACATCGCGGAAGTTTCGACAAGATGGCAGTCGTGGGCAAGAAGAAGTGGGAAGAGGTTGCGGTGAAGATGATGGAACCCCTGATGAAAGGGAAGATCAAATTTTTCAAAGATAAACAAAAAGCGCTGAAGTGGCTGCTGGGCAAAGCGTAGATGTCGGCGAAAAAGTTTCGCACAAAGAAGTTTCTCAAAGTTTCGCTGATCTACTTTCTGCTGTTCGTGGCGCTGCTGGGGATGGTGGACTACTACGCCATGATGGCCTACAGCATGTGGCTGGTGGTGCTCATCGCACTGCCGGCGGCCCTGTTACTGGGCTACCGGCATGTCAAAAAAGGGAAGCATGACCACGTGGACGAGATCGCGGAAGAGTTACTCTAAACAATGATGAAGGAGAAGAACATGGACGATCAAAGAGTGAAAATAACGGGACTGGATATACCTTTCTGGGATCTGGTGGTACTGATGGTGAAGCTGGCGTTCGCGTCGATTCCGGCGATGATCGTCGTCTACTTCGTATTTGCGCTGCTGGGGATATTTTTCGACGGATTTATGGGGATGTTCATGCTCCATCCGCACATGCCCTGAGGTGAAGTGAATGGATGGTCTCGACCTCCATCTGGTGCAGTTTGGACTGACTGTTGTCTTCTCCTTCCTGATAGGTTTGGAGGTCAAAACCTACAGAAGGCATCGTCAGGTAGAAAAACCGAGCGATTTTTTCGGAACGACGCGTACGATCACATTTGTCGGTATCCTGGGGTATATCTTCTACATACTCGACCCGACGCTGAAGCTCTACATCGCCGTATTCGCCGGGTTTACACTGCTCTATGCGCTTTTTTACATGCAAAAGCTCAAAGAGGGCAGAAGTGCGATCCTGCTCTATCTGGTGTCGCTATTAGTCTTCAGTTTCGGGCCTCTTCTGGTACGTTTCCCTTTCTGGATGGCGACGCTGCTCTTTGTGACGATCATCTTCATCCTCAACGCCAAGGGGATGATCGAACGCATGAGTGAGAGTGCCGACACGACAGAGTTCGAGACACTGGGCAAGATGGTGCTGCTCTCGGGTGTGATCCTGCCGCTGCTGCCGCATGAGCCGGTGAGCCATCTGGTGCCGATCTCCCCTTTCGCGATCTGGATGGCGGTCGTGATCATCTCGGGTATCTCTTATGTCGGTTATATTTTGCAAAAATATATCTTCCCCGACCGCGGATACTATCTGACGGGGCTCATCGGCGGGCTCTACTCTTCGACGGCGACGACGGTGGTGCTGGCCAAAAAGATCGCTTCGGGCGAACAGCGGAGCGTACTGGATGGCGCGATCATCGCCGCAACGGCGATGATGTATCTGCGTCTGATCGTCGTTGCGGGCGTTTTCAACATGACGATCGCAAAAGAGGTCGCACTTCCGTTTCTGCTTTTTGCCCTGGTGGGATTTCTCATTTCGCTACTCTTCCTGCGGGATGAGAAGAGCACTGCCGGAAAATCACTCTATGTCGATCGCAACCCGCTGGAGCTTCGGACCGCCTTTTTGTTCGCGATGCTCTTTGTCGTCATGATGGTGCTGACGACTTACATCACGAGCCGTTTTGGCCTGCATGGGTTGCAGATACTCTCATTCGCTGCGGGGCTGAGCGATATCGATCCCTTCATTCTCTCGCTTTTGACAGGCAAGTACAGTGTCACACAGAGACAGATCGTCTCGGCGATCATGATCGCCGCGGGCAGTAATAATATCCTGAAAGGCGTCTATGCCCTCTGGTTCGGAAGTGTCAAAAAGAGTTTTCGTTCAGCGCTGGCGGTGATGCTGCTCGGTGTGGCGACGATAGGCTGGGCGTTGTGGATCTGAGAGTTCGTTAAAGTCTGGTGTAAATGTTCATAAACGTATACAAAGTAACAATATGTTAATGTTCATATACATTTACAAAAAGGGATATATATGTTACGCCGGATAGAGAAGTATCAGGATCGGATACTCCGTTCGTTTCGGATTGAAAACCGCCGTTATCTCTTTGACGAGATCGATTTCGACGACAGGATGATAGCGATTTTCGGTGCAAGGGGTGTCGGAAAAACGACGATGCTTCTGCAGTATCTCCTCGATTTACAAAAAGCTGGAAAAAAAGTGCTCTATATCTCGCTGGATTACCCTTTCCTGAGCGGTGTTGATTTGCTGGAACTCGTGGAGGAGTTTGCACAGAACGGGGGTGCGTATCTTTTGCTGGACGAGGTGCATCGATATCCGGATTTTGGCACTTATCTGAAGAGTATCTATGATCTTTTTGATCTTCATGTGCTCTTCACCGGGAGCAGTGCCGTGTCGATACTCGATGCCAAAAGCGATCTGAGCCGTCGTGTCACCCTCTATCATCTGGCGGGTTTTTCGTTTCGTGAATATCTGAATCTGGTACTGGGAGAGCGCTTTGCGAAGGTTACGCTTCAGGAGATCATCGAAGCGCATGAAACTCTGGCAAAGCGTTTCGAAAAATGCAATATTTTACGACATTTCCATACCTATTTGCAGTACGGTTACTACCCTTTCTATTTTGACAAAAAAAGTGCTTATCTTCAAAATCTTGTGAATACTATAAACCTCACGATAGATATTGACCTGACGTCACTGGGGCTGGTCGAACAGAAGTATACCTATAAACTCAAAAGATTGCTCGAAGTGATCTGTGAAAGTGAGCCCTTTGAAGTGAACTATACGAAAATCGCTGCTGCAGCGGAGATCAGCCGGGTCAAACTTTACGACTATATCACCTATTTGCGGGATGGAGAGATGTTACTTCTGGTCACCGAAGCCGGAAAAGGAATCAGGAAGATATCGAAACCTGCAAAGATATATCTCAACAATACCAATCTCCTTTACGCCTATTGCGAAAAAGCCAAAAAAGGGACTATTCGGGAAACTTTTTTTGCCAACCAGCTACAGGAAAAGCATATCCTTCACATCTCTAAAAGTGGCGATTTTATCGTAGATGAAAAAGAGACTTTTGAAATAGGCGGTAAAAGCAAGGATTTCTCTCAGATAAGCGGGATAGAAGAGAGTTTTGTTGTTTCCGATGATATCGAAAAAGGGAGTGGCAGGAAGATTCCCCTCTGGATGTTCGGTTTTTTGTATTAAACATAAAAAAATTCTTTTTTGTTTGCCAACTAACATACAACCTCTTCAAATTCTGTTACAATTTTACATAACCTAAAATGCAAGGAGTTGCATATGTCTCATGCGTATATCAAATGGTTCAAAGAGCTGGGCATCGAGGATGTCGATGAGGTAGGAGGCAAAAATGCTTCTCTGGGTGAGATGTATCGCAATCTCACGGACGAAGGGGTACGGGTACCCGACGGTTTTGCCGTGACGGCAACGGCGTACCGGCATGTACTTGAAGCCAACGGTGCATGGGAGAAGTTGCACGAAGAGCTCGACGGTCTCGATTACGACGATGTCAAAGCGTTGCAAAAACATGGTGCGGCGTGCCGTGAGATTATCTACAATTGCGAAATTCCCGACGATTTGAAAAGCGCCATTTTGGAAGGGTACGCCGGGCTCAAAAAAGAGTATGGCGACGATGTATCGCTGGCGGTGCGCTCTTCCGCGACGGCGGAGGATTCCCCGGAAGCCTCTTTTGCGGGACAGAACGATACCTATCTGAACGTGGAGGGTGAAGAAGCACTGCTGGATGCCTACAAGCGTTGTCTTGCCTCCAATTTTACCGACCGAAGCCTGCACTATAAACACGACAACGGTTTTGACTGGGCGAAAGTCTACCTGAGCGTTGTGGTCATGAAGATGGTGCGCTCCGATATCGGCAGCAGCGGTGTCATGTTCAGCATCGATACCGAGACAGGCTTCAAGGATGTCGTTTTTATCAACGGGGCATGGGGACTGGGGGAAAATGTCGTACAGGGAACGATCGATCCCGACAGTTTCTATGTGCACAAACCCACTTTCAACGAGGGGTATCGCGCGGTGCTGAAACGACGTCTGGGTAAAAAACAGCTCAAGATGGTCTTTACCAAAGAGCTCAACACCGACAATATCGCCGTAGAATATACTAAAAATATCGAAACCACGCCCGAAGAGCGCAGCCACTTCTGTATCAGCGATGACGATGTGATGGTGCTGGCGGATTATGCGATCAAAGTCGAAAACCACTATTCGCAGAAAGCGGGTTATCACAAACCGATGGATATGGAGTGGGCCAAAGACGGCAATGACAGGCATATCTACATGGTACAGGCACGCCCGGAGACGGTAGAGTCGCAGAAAAAAGGTTCGGTACTGAAAATGTACCGTCTCAAAGAGAAGGGCAAACTGCTGGTGACCGGACGCGCAGTCGGTACGAAGATCGGACAGGGTAAAGTGCACATCATCGAAGATATCAAACAGCTTAGCGAATTCAAACCGGGTGAAGTGCTGGTCGCGGATACGACCACGCCCGACTGGGAACCGGTCATGAAGATCGCCGCGGCTGTCGTGACCAACCGGGGAGGGCGTACCTGCCATGCGGCGATCGTGTCACGTGAGCTTGGCATACCTGCCGTTGTCGGTGCGGACAATGCCACCGAAGTGCTCAAAAACGGACAGGAAGTGACCGTCAGCTGCGCGGAGGGCGAAACCGGATATGTCTATGAGGGCAAACTGGCCTATGAGATCGTCGAAACCGACCTTTCCAAACTTCCCAAAACTAAAACGGAACTCATGATGAATCTGGGCAATCCCGATATCGCTTTTTCCCTGGCATCATTGCCGGTGGACGGTATCGGTCTGGCACGGATGGAGTTTATCATCAACGAATATATCAAAGCGCACCCGATGGCGCTGAAACATCCCGAAAAAGTGGACGAAGCAACGAGAGAGCAGCTGGAGGAACTCAGCGTTGCGTATGAAGATATAGAGAGTTTCTTCGTCAAGACACTTTCAGAAGGTGTCGCGACGATCGCGGCGACGGTCTATCCCAAACCCTGCGTCGTGCGCATGAGTGACTTCAAAACCAACGAATACGCCACGCTGCTGGGCGGCAAATTTTTCGAGCCTGAAGAGGACAATCCCATGATCGGCTTCCGTGGTGCAGCGCGCTATGCACATCCCGCCTACGAAGAGGGGTTTGCGCTGGAATGTGAAGCGATGAAACGGGTGCGTGAGACGATGGGGTTTGACAATGTGATCCTGATGATCCCCTTCTGCCGCCGTGTGGAGGAAGGTAAACGTGTCGTGGAGACGATGGCAAAATATGGTTTGAAACAGGGTGAAAACGGTCTCAAAATCTACGTGATGTGCGAGATTCCGAACAATGTGATCCAGATCGACGCCTTCAGCGAAATCTTCGATGGTTTCAGCATCGGCTCCAACGACCTTACACAGCTCACCCTCGGTGTGGACCGCGACAGTGAGATCGTCTCATTTGACTATGACGAGCGTGATCCTGGGGTGATGAAGATGATCGAGCTGGCGGTCGAAGGGTGCCAGCGCAACAAACGCCACAGCGGCATCTGCGGGCAGGCGCCCTCGGACTATCCGGAAGTGGCGGAGTTCCTGGTACGGCTGGGGATCGACTCGATCAGCCTCAATCCCGACAGCGTGCTCAAAACGCTGCAGGATATCGTGAAGCTGGAAGCAAAACTGGGCAGGAGTGAAAAATGAAACAGTTCTTACCTGCGGATGTCCCTTTTGACAAGGAAGAGGTTTTTCTGGGAAACTTCGACAAAGCGACGGGCGGCAGCGGCCGTCTGATGCTTTTTGCTGGAGATCAGAAAGTGGAGCATCTCAACAACGATTTTTACGGCGAGGGGATCCCTCCCGAAGACAACGATCCCGAGCACCTCTTCAAGATCGCTTCCCAAGCGGATATCGGCGTCTTCGCGACGCAATTCGGACTCATCAGCCGTTATGCCAGAGAGTACCGTGAAGTGCCCTATCTGGTCAAGCTCAACTCCAAGACCAACATCATTCCCTATGAGGCGAAAGATCCCTATTCGCAGCAGTGGCTGGAGGTCGAAGATGTGGTCGCGTTCAAAAAGAGTAGCGGCCTCGATATACTCGGTGTGGGCTACACGGTTTATCTGGGCAGTGAACACGAGCATGCCATGCTGCGTGAAGCAGCCAATATCATCCACCAGGCGCATCTAAACGGCATGCTCGCGGTACTCTGGATCTATCCCAAAGGCAAGTTCGTTGAGGATGAGCACGATCCCCATCTGATCGCAGGTGCGGCGGGTGTCGGCGCGGCATTGGGTGCGGACTTTGCCAAGCTGAAAGTCCCCTATAAGGAGAACCGTTTCGTGCCCGAACTGCTGCAGGAAGCGACACAGGCCGCAGGACGCACCGGTGTACTCTGCGAAGGAGGCAGCAAGGTCGACGAAGTGACGTTTCTCAAAGAGCTCTACGAACAGATTCACATCGGTGGCAGTCGTGGCAACGGCACCGGGCGCAATATCCACCAGAGACCGCTGGACGAAGCGATCCGCATGGCCAATGCGATCTATGCTGTCACGGTCAAAAATGCCAGTGTCGAAGAGGCGCTTAAAATTGCCGGGGGTGATGCATGATTGATAAAGATCCTTCCGCGAATATCGCGATACCGGAACTTCCGGAAGAGCTTTCAGGACTCTCGGAACTGGCGCTGAACCTTTGGTGGACCTGGAATCCGAAAGGAAAAAATCTTTTCAAGCTGCTCAATCCCTACCTCTGGAAAGAGAGTGAACACAACCCGATAGAGATGCTCAGAAAAATACCCAAACGTGAACTCCAGCGCGCTGTGAAAAACAAGGTTTTTATGCAGGAGTACCATTATGTGCAAGCGATTTTTCAGACCTATATCAAAGACAAAACCGTCTACAGTGAAGAAGAGCCGCTGCCCATCGCCTACTTTTGTGCCGAATTTGGCCTGCACCACTCTGTGCCTATCTATTCCGGCGGGCTGGGGTTTCTGGCGGGAGATATCCTGAAGGAGTCGAGCGATCTTGGATTGCCGATGGTGGGGGTTGGCTTTATGTATCCGGAAGGGTATGTGCGTCAGGTGATCGGCAGTGACGGCTGGCAAAACGGTACTAACGAACCGATCGAGCGTGATGTGGCACCGATCGAACGGGTACTGGATAAAAAAGGCGATCAACTGATCCTGCAGGTACCGTTTATTGACCCTCCTATTTATGTCTCTGTCTGGAAGATCAATGTCGGCCGTGTCACGCTCTATTTGCTGGATACGGATGTCGAAAAAAATGACCCATGGGACCGGCAGATCAGCTCACACCTCTACACGCCGGACAAGAATCAGCGGTTGCGTCAGCAGATCGTGCTGGGGATCGGCGGGTATCGTGTGCTGGAGGAACTTGGGATCGAGTACTCCATTCTTCATCTCAACGAGGGGCATCCCGCTTTTGCACTCTTCGAGCGGGTGCGCAGTTGTATAGAGGATGACGGTGTCTCTTTGGACGAAGCGATCGAGCGGGTGTGCAAGAGCTCAGTTTTTACGACCCATACGCCACTGCAGGCGGCGACGGATGTTTACAGTTTTGATGCGGTTAGTAAATATTTCAGTGACTACTGGGAAAATCTCGGCATGGACAAAGAGCGTTTCATGAGTTTCGGGGTCAATCCGGACGATCCTGGTGCGGGATTTAACATGACAGTGCTGGGGCTGAAGATGTGCGCGTACCGAAACGGGGTCAGTAAAAAGCATGGTGAAGTGACCCGGGAGATCTGGAAAAACGTCTTTGCAGAGGATAAGGCCAACCATGTACCCATAGACTATGTCACCAACGGTGTCCATCTGCCGACGTGGCTGGGGGATGAACTTTTTGAGACGCTGGACAAAACACTCGGAGAGGGGTGGCTCAGGGTGCAGCAGTTGCCGGATGTGTGGGAGCACATAGAGAAGATAGACGACGAGACGATCTGGAATCTTCACTACAGTTACAAAGTGCGCATGATGGGCTTTATCCGCGAACTGGTGCGCAGAAAATGGTCGGACGAGGGTGTCGATCCGCTGGTCGCGATGGCGGAGGGTGTCATGCTCGATCCCGACGTCCTGACGATCGGCTTCGCCAGACGTATGACGGAGTATAAGCGACCCGATCTGATCCTGCATGATCTGGATCGTCTGGAGAAGATTATCAACGACTTTGCACAACCGGTGCAGATCATCTTCGCAGGAAAAGCGCATCCCTCAGATCAGCCGGGCAAGAAGATATTACAGCGGATTTTCAAGACGGCGCAGGATCCAAGGTTTCGCGGGCGGATCGCCTTTGTGGAGGATTACGGGGAAAATATCGCCAAGTATCTCGTACGCGGATGTGATGTCTGGCTCAACAATCCCAAAATCCCGATGGAAGCATGCGGTACCAGCGGCATGAAAGCGGCGGTCAACGGTACACTGCACTTTTCGGCGCTGGACGGCTGGTGGCCGGAGGGGTACAACGGCAAAAACGGCTGGGTGATCGGCGGGGAGCACTCCGACGACGCAGCCGATGCCGCCAGCATCTATGATACGCTGGAAAATGAGATCGTACCGCTCTACTATGATGTCGGGGAGCAGGGCATTCCCCACGGCTGGGTGACGATGATGCGTGATTCGATCAAGAGTGTCGCACCCAACTTCAGCGCCCGACGCATGATGCACGAGTATCTGGAGAAGTTTTACATACCAATTTCAAAAACTGTACTGAAACAGCAACAACAAACCAAAATAGCAGGAGAAAAATCATGAAAAAAAGAGTGGCTATCAACGGACTGGGACGTATCGGCAATCAAGTGCTTCGACACTATATCCACGCATTGCCCAAAAACTGTGAAATCGTTGCGGCCAATACTTCGAGTGTGGAAGATGCCGCCTATCTGCTGAAGTACGATTCTGTGCATGGACGTGCGGATTTTGATATTCAGACGCAGGGCAACGAAAAACTGATCGTCGACGGGCATGAGATCACGATCGTCAGCTCCCATAATCCGCTGGAGTTACCCTGGAAGGATCTGGACATCGACATCGTGCTTGAGTGTACCGGACACTTTACCGAAGGGAGTTTGGCGGCACAGCATATCACGGCGGGTGCGAAGAAGGTGATCATCTCCGCACCGGGTAAAAATGTGGACAAAACTTTCGTACTGGGTGTCAACCAGAACGAATACGATGACGCGAAGCATCATGTCGTCTCCAACGCTTCGTGTACGACCAACTCGCTCGCACCTGCGATGAAAGTGCTCGAAGAGACCTTCGGCGTCGAAAACGCGATGATCACAACCACCCATGCTTACACCTCCAGCCAGACAACAGTCGACAAACGCGCCAAAAAGCGTAGACGCGGACGCGCCGCAGCGGTCAATATCATCCCGACCACGACGGGTGCCGCGATTGCGACGACAGAAGTGATCCCCTCTCTGGTGGGCAAGATGGAAGCGATGGCACTGCGCGTACCGGTGCCTGACGGGGCGATTACCGAGATTGTCGCGCTGCTGAACAAAGAGGTGAGTGTCGATGAGGTGAATGCGGCGTTTGAAAAAGCGGCATCGGGAGAATTGCAGGGGGTACTGGAGTTTACGACCGACGAGATCGTCTCGACCGATATCATCGGAAACCGCCACTCCAGTATCATCGACGGCCTCTCTACATCAGTGGTCGGCGGGCGTATGGTCAAGGTGATGGCATGGTACGACAACGAGTACGGCTATTCACAGCGGCTGCTGGAACTGGCGGACTTTATTGCAGGCAAGATGCAGTGAGCTATGCCAAACTGATACTGCTGCGCCACGGGCAGAGTATCTACAACAAAGAGAATCTCTTTACGGGCTGGACCGACATCGACCTGAGCGAACAGGGGGTCGAAGAGGCGAAAGAGGCGGGCAGGCTGCTCGCCAAAAACGGCCTCTATCCCGATATCTGCTTCACTTCGTGGCTCAAACGTGCGATTCACACCGCGCAGCTGGCAATGCATGAGCTGGAGTGGGAGCAGATCGACTGTCTCAAGAGCTGGAAGCTGAACGAACGCCACTACGGCGCCTGGCAGCAGCACAATAAAAAGCAGATCGAAGAGGAGGTGGGCGAGGAGCAGTTTGTCGCAGTACGGCGTGGGTACGCCACGCCGCCTCCACCACTGAAAGAGGGGGACCCAAGACTTCCCGCCAACGACCCCAAATACCGCTCTCTCGACCCCACGCTTTTACCCCGCAGCGAATCGCTCAAAGATACCCGGGCCCGCACGCTGAACTATTTCTACGAAGCGATCGCCCCCCGGCTCGCGAAGGAGAAGAGGGTGCTGGTCAGTGCGCACGGCAACTCGCTCAGAGCACTCGTGATGGCGATCGAAGATCTGAGTCCCGAAGAGATCGTCAAAGTGGAGATCCCGACCGGTGTGCCGATTGTCTATACCTTCGATCAAACATTGAAGATGCTTGACAAAAATGTTATAGAGAGCAGTTAGATGGCACTGCGTTTGATCGAAGTAATTACCCCTGTCGAAAAAAAGGAGATGATCGAAGCGTTGCGAAAGGAGACATCGGTCATCGATGCATGGCAGGAGGAGCGGACACGTTCGCGATACAGCTTCAAGATTCTGCTGCAGGCGGAAGATTCCGAAAAGATGATCGACAAGATCTCCCGTCTCTTTAAAAAGGGTGAGACATTTCGACTTATCGTACAGGATGTAGAGGCGACCCTGCCGCTGGTGGAGACGCCGCCGGCACAGATCATGCCTGTCAAAAAGCATATCGGCCGGCTTTCGGTCAGTCGCGAAGAGCTCTACAATCAAGTCGTCTCAATGGCGCAGTTCAACTATGTCTATGTACTGATGGTCGCTCTGGCTGCGGTGATCGCTTCATTTGGCTTTATTGAGGATAAGTGGGTCGTGATCATCGGGTCGATGGTGGTCGCACCTCTGATCGCGCCCAATATCGCACTCTCCCTCGGTGTCGTTCTGGGTGATATGGAACTGGGCAAAATGGGACTCTGGGCGATGGGAGGAGGGGTGTTGATAGCGCTTTTTCTGGCACTGGCCATTGGGCTGGTTTACCCTTTTGAGTTGACTTCGCAATCTTTACAGGGCTCTCTGGTATTTAACTATCCGGATCTGATCGTCGCACTGGCGTCTGGGGTTGCAGGGGTGCTCGCTTTTACCACCGGGACGGCTTTTGCGTTGATCGGTGTGATGGTATCGATCTCTCTTTTGCCGCCGCTCGTCACTGCGGGACTGGTACTGGGTAAAGGGGAGTTTCTGCTTTTCGGAGATGCGATGATGCTCTTTTTTGCCAATTTTGTCGCTCTCAATCTCTCGGGTGTAGTCACTTTCAGGTTTCAGGGCGTGCGTCCGAAGAACTGGTGGGAAGCGAAAAAAGCGAAAAAGTATCGTACACAGGCTATCATCGCATGGATCTTCATGTTGCTTGTCCTGATAGTAAGCATTTATGTAAAGCACAGGTATGCGTGAGGGTTTCCAGAGACTTTGATCGATAGTGATACGCCGGGTTTCATACTATCTATGCCGGTTATCTTTGAAAGGATTCCATAAAATTGTCATATCGGGACAATCAGTTAAATGGTTATTAAGGGAGAATATTCAAGGAGGAGGCGTATAACCTTGACTAAGCAGACCAACTTTAGTATAATAGACCAACTAATCTAAAAAGGATATTCGATGATTATCAATATCTCAGAAGCCAAAGCGAATCTGTCCAAATTGTTGGATATGGTGTATCATGGAGAGAAGGTTGTGATCGCAAAAAACAACCTTCCGATTGCCGATCTCGTGAAACATAAACCCTCAGGCAAAAGAAAGCTGGGTATTCTTAGTGGTAAGGTAGAAATTCCCGATGACCTTTTTGAGGAAGATGAAGAGATCAACGAGATGTTCTACGGCGAAGATACATGAAGATCATTATTGATACACATATATTTTTGTGGGCTATAGCCATGCCTGATAAACTCTCAGAAAAAAGAAGATCTGAACTTGAAACATTGTCAAATACTATATATGTAAGTTCCGTAACGATTACAGAATTGATGATAAAAGCATCCATAGGAAAATTACAAATTGACTTTGATCCGATAGCCATCGCAATAGAGAGCGGTTTTGAGATGTTGGATTTTTCTGGAGAAGATGCTCTGGCACTTAAAGAGATGCCGTTTCATCACAAAGATCCGTTCGACAGGATGTTAATATCACAAGCTATCAATCGTAAATTTAAACTCATGAGTGACGATAGCAAATTCAGGGCTTATGATTGTAAATTGTTATGAATTTTGGATAGAAAACGGAGGACAGGCACCACCCCCCCCAACCCCGAACAGGCTACTTCCCGAATCCGTACGTTTTCAGCCTTTTCGCCAGCTCCTCTTTGGAGAGGACGCCGACATGGCGCTTGCTCTTCAGATTCCAAGCACCTGCAGCGCCTTTTCCACGGTCGATGCTGTCGCTTTTTCGACATAGTGGTTGAGTTTCAGCGGTTTTAGAAGCATTTTGACGGACATGTTGTAAGGATAATAGCGTTTGGCAAATTTCTTGACATCTTTCTGGAACGCTTCACGTGAGCGGCCGGGTGAGATGTTTTTGAACGCGATCGCGATATCTTCGTCGCTGGCCTCTTTGAGCCTGGCGTAGATCACCTTCATGATATCCGCGCGGGAGAGGCGTTCCTCTTCGTTGTACCTGACGAAGCCCTCTTCGAACATGTCGTAGTGGTAGACTTCATCTTTGCTGATATGGTTCGCGATCTGCATGAGTATCGGCTCTTCGAGAGATTCGGCGTAGCGGCTGAGGGCTTTGTAGAATGTAGCTGTGCCTGTCTCCACGACCATCCGTGCAAGCATCTCTCTTCCTCTTGTGGGCTGAAACTCGTCGATGGTGCAGAGTGCCCCGTACGCTTCGCGAAACTTCGCGTAGGCGCCGTCCCAGTCGAAGTGTGGCCAGACAGTTGTGACATATTTACGAAGTGCTTTGCCGTGCTGAATCTCCTCCGGTTCCCATACATTGGTCAGCCAACCGGTCAATGTTTCGTCGCCTTCGTAGTAGGTGACGAGATTTTTCTCATAGATGTCGGATGTGATCTCGATGAAAGAGGCGATCGTGACCAGGGTGAAAAGGAAGTCATTCTCTGTCAGTGCGGATTTATCGATTGTGTCGTAGTCGATGGTTCTGTAGTTCCATTTTGGCATGTGTTGATTCCTCTGTTCGGCTTTTTAGATTCAGTGCTGTGCAAGTTGCGGGATGATAGCCAGGTACAATTGCAATCCGGTTCTATTTTATCCAAAGGGCACTTCTAAAACAGCGTGCGGATTGAAGTATTGCCAAATGGATATTTCATTTTCCCTCCTTCTAAAGGGATCGATATCGGTAAAACAGTATAATTTGACAATCTGTAGGGTACCGCTAAAACCCCCGTAACTGCGACACTTGCAACTATACATCACAATCCGATGTAATACATTTGGCAGAGTGACACTACCGGAGCGTAAATTGCCGAAGGAGCACACTATGGCACTCGAATACTGTTATCCCCTCAAAGAGGGAGAGATACTTAACGTTGCACATCCCGAATACCCGCTCTTCGCAGTGACGATCCACGGCAGCGACCGGGAGCGGGTCAAACTCTCCAAGCGGCTCGTCTGCGCGATCAAACATTTGCCGCTTCGGCTGACGATCCGCTATGAAAAAGATGCAGAAAAATCGCTAGAAGCGGGTGTCAGCAAAGACCCGACACTCATGCTGGGTGACAAAATCCTCGCAGAGGGGCTGGTAAGTGCGGAAGAACTGACGGAGACTTTCGAGCACTTGTTGCAAGCGGGGTAGTTGTAAAATGCAAGAAAAAGGAAATAATGTGAATACAGATATTGGCAAACTTACTTTTGGGCCGGTGCCCTCCCGGCGGCTGGGGCGAAGCCTTGGTATCAATAACATTGTCCCCAAGATCTGCAGCTACGGCTGCCTCTACTGCCAACTAGGCAATACACTCAAGATGCAGATCGACAGAGAGAGTTTCTATCCTGTCGAAGATATTGTTGCTTCGATCAAAGTACGTGTCGAAAAAGCCGAAGAGATCGGCGCTCCAATCGATTACCTCACTTTTGTACCAGACGGAGAACCGACCCTTGACTTAAATCTGGGAAGGGAGATCGAAGCACTCAAACCCCTGGGAATCAAAACCGCTGTCATCTCCAATGCTTCCCTGATCGATAGAGCCGATGTTCAGGAAGATCTTCTGAAAGCGGACTGGGTATCGCTGAAAATGGATACGGCAATCGAAGCCACATGGCACAGGCTGGACCGTCCCAATGGCAAACTCGACTTCCATGCCTTGCAAAAGGGAGCATTGGCTTTCAAAAAAAGATTTAAAGGATTCCTCGCCACTGAAACGATGCTTGTCAAAGGTATCAATGACAGTGAAAAAGAGTTGGAAGCGACCGCAGCATGGCTGGCACAGTTGCAACCGCAATGCAGCTATATCTCCGTCCCTACCCGGCCTCCGGCAGAGGAATCTGTCGAGATACCGGAAGAGGAAACGATCATGATGGCATATCATATCTTCAAAGCCCATGGTATCGATACGGAGCTGCTGATCGAATATGAAGGAGATGATTTCACCTTCACACAAGAGACTCGGGGAGATCTTTTGAGTATTACCTCTGTGCATCCGATGCGCAAAGAAGCGGTAGAGAAATTTCTCACAAAATCGGGAGGCAGCTGGGATGACGTGGAAGCGCTTTTGCGTGAGAATAAACTCAAAGAGATAAGATATAATGATCATATCTATTATGCCAGGGTATTGAAAAAGCCAAAAAAGAGATAAAAGGGGAGTCTTGATGGAGTATCTGCTCTATTTTTTTCTGACCGCGATGCTGGCAACACTCTTTGCAATGGGTGGTGCCGGTTCGGGGATTGCGGTGATTCCTCTCCTTCATATGCTGGGCATCGAGTTCAATCTCGCCAAAGCGGTCGGGCTTTTCGTCGGTTTTACGACAACCCTCACTTCAACAGTGATGAACTTTAAACACAAAGTCCTCGATATCCGTTTTACCCTCCCTTTGGCGGGGACGCTCCTCATCTTTGCCCCCATCGGTGCACAGCTTTCCCGTTTTACTGATGAACGCGTCGTTAAATGGCTTTTTATTCTCTTTCTGATCTTCAGTGCAAGTATGATGATGTTTTTCAAAAAAGAGGCGAAAACAGATCTGCAAAAACCCTGGATTCTTGCAGCGCTGGGTATGGGTGTGGG
>JANTHT010000003.1 GCA_024762235.1 Sulfurospirillum sp. | reverse complement strand
TTGGGGTTTCCGTACATTTGACAATAGAAGGGATCCATAGCGAGTTTGACCTGTGGGTCGACGATGGTGGTTGCGTTGTTGTCCAGATAGACTCTCATAATATTTACTTATTCTCCTTAATTAGGACTAATTTTGTCTCAATCATACTATTTGTTTTCTTAAACAATACTTAGAAGTTGGCTCTTTGTCTCTTCAAAAGGTATAATTTGATCGGGATCCTGTTTCATGAAGGCTTCCAGGAGCTGTTTTTTGTCAATCGCTTCGTCGAGTTCGGGATCGCTCCCTTTGGTATAGGCACCAATACGTATGAGCACTTCATTCTCTTTGAGGAGTGAAAACATCCGTTTGAACTTCATCGCGGCCACTTTATGTCTGGCATCCACAACGTCGTTCATGACCCTCGAGGCGGAGTTGAGAATGTTGATGGGCGGGTAGATACCCAGATCTGTCATCTCGCGACTCAGGACGATATGCCCATCCAGGATACTCCTGCTCTGATCGGCGATAGGATCACTCATGTCATCCCCCTCGATCAATACTGTGAAAAATGCGGTGATCGATCCTTTGCCCTCCTCTTTGCCTGCACGCTCCATCAGCTGTGCCAGCAGTGTCAGGGAAGAGGGCGGGTAGCCTTTGGAGGTAGGCGGCTCTCCGAGTGCCAGACCGATTTCACGCTGTGCCATCGCAAAACGTGTCACTGAATCCATGATAAAAAGGACATCCCGTCCCTGTTCTTTGAAGTATTCTGCCACACTCATCGCGGCAAAGGCCCCATACTTTCGCATGAGAGAGGAATCGTCGCTCGTCGCTGCGACGATCACAGTATCGGTCAGATCTCCAGCAAGGTTTTTGGCGATGAACTCCGGTATCTCACGTCCGCGCTCCCCAATGAGTGCAACCACTTTGATCGGTGCCTGCGCGCCGCGTACGATCATGCCCATCAGGGTCGATTTTCCCACGCCGCTTCCGGCAAAGATGCCCACTTTCTGCCCTACACCCGTAGTCAGCAAACCGTCGATCGTCTTAACACCGACACTGAACTTCTCTTCGATCAGTCCGCGTTTCATCGCATCGATCGGTGCACGGATGATCGGCATCGGCGTACCGCCACAGATCTCTCCTTTCCCATCCTTCGGACGCATGAGAGGATCCACCACGCGCCCGAGAAGTGCATCGCTGACGGAAATGGTCAACCCCTCTTCGTCAATATAGGCTTTGTCTCCGATCTTCAATCCCTCTACAAAGCCGAAGGGAGAGACAAAAAAAGAGTTGCGCTTGAGCTCCGTGACCATCCCCAGACGCTCTTCACCCCCTGAGTCTATCATCTTGATGATATCTCCTATCCCGGGTCTGAGACCGGTGATCTCTATATTGGAGGCGTTGATGTTCTCTATCTGTCCGAAAGGGACGGAGATTTCAGCATGTTCGAGTTTTTTGGCGATATCGCTGAGTTTCATCAGTACCTTATGGTTGGAGGGGTATTGATAAAGTTGAGAAATTCACTTCGGGTTTTCTGCTCATGAAACATGCCGCGGAGGGCAGAAGTGGTGGTCATGGAGTTGACCTTTTCGACACCGCGCATCTCCATGCACATATGTCTCGCCTGAATCACCACACCCACCCCTTTGGGGTCTATCACGTCTGTGATGGCATCGGCGATCTGTTCGGTCATCTGCTCCTGTATCTGCAATCTTCGTGCAAAAACTTCGACAAGTCTGGGAATCTTGGAGAGGCCGACAACTTTGCCATTGGGTATATACGCCACATGCGCGCGCCCGATGATTGGCAACAGATGGTGTTCGCACAATGAGTAAAATTCGATATCGCGAATCAGTACCATCTCATCGTTGGTACTCTCAAAAAGTGCTTCGTTGAGCACCTCTTTGGGATCCTGGCCGTAGCCTTTGGTCATGAATCCAAACGCTTTGTAGACACGTTCCGGCGTTTTGACAAGTCCTTCGCGATCAGGATCTTCACCGATGATCTCCAGCATGTTTCTGACAGATTGTTCAAATTTCTCTTTATTTTCCATAAGTGCGATAATAGCCAATTATTGGTTAATTTACAGGAATATTTCAGCCAAAGAAAGCATGTGCGAACAGACCTCCTATAATGATGACAACTCCCGCTATCTCCGCCAGAAGAAACGGTGGCCGAAAGACAACCCGATACTCTTCACTTACTTTGTAATGCACCTTCATGAAACACTCCTGCACTTTGATATCTCTAATATCGGCACATTTGGCAAAAAAAGCACTTCAAATCGCGAAAAAAGTAAATAAATATTTCATTTTAAAGTAAATTTTATATCTAAAGAATGTTTCACCTCTTTTTTGTATAATTGACGGTACCTCTGCTTAAGGACCTGTCCATAAAACTCCATAGCAAAGAAGTCGACGCGATCCTGTCGGACAAAAAAAAGCTCCTGACCGAAATATATTTCGACCTGCAACGCTACTACGAAAAGAAGTATGGATCCGATACGCTCGTACTGATGGAGATCGGCTCCTTTTTCGAAGTCTACGAGGTCAACAACGAAACGGAACAGATTGGCAAAGCCAAAGAGATCTCCGAACTGCTCAACATCCAGCTGACGCGCAAAAACAAATCGATTCTCGAAAATTCGGCCCAAAATCCCCTGCTTGCCGGAGTCCCGTCTGTTTCACTGGAACGCTACCTCAACCGTATCATTCAGAGTAAACGATACACTGTCGTCATCGTACGCCAGAGAGGCGAACCGCCCAAAGTAAGCCGCTATGTCGCCAACATCATCTCTCCGGGTACCAATTTCGACTACCTCCAGGAACCGAGTGAAAACAATATCGCTTCGCTTATCATCGAGCAGACCAACGGCATCTACTCGGTCGGGTACAGTGCCATCGATGTCAGTACCGGTAAAACGATGGTCAACGAAATCCACAGCACCAGCGAAGACAAGACCTTCGCACTCGACGAGGTCTTCACCCTGCTGCAGACTTATCAGACATCCGAAGTGCTGCTCACATTTGCGGATGAGAAGATCGACAAAGAGTGGGTGCTCAGCTACTTCGAAATTCCAGGGAACTATCACTACAGCTTCAACAGATGCCGCCTCAGGATCGCCTACCAGAACGAACTCTTCGCCCGCATCTACCACATACGCTCCTTTCTCTCCCCCATCGAGTATCTCGATCTCGAGCGCTACCCTTACGCGAGCGAATCGCTGGCACTGCTTTGCGATTTTATCATCGAGCATGATCCCTCCCT
Source organism: Sulfurospirillum sp. (assembly GCA_024762235.1). Lineage (GTDB taxonomy): Bacteria > Campylobacterota > Campylobacteria > Campylobacterales > QNZT01 > QNZT01. The sequence continues at coordinate 40,583 of JANTHT010000003.1, read as the reverse complement.
CATCGAGAAGATGTACAAACCGCGTTTTCTCACCGCCGACCGCTTTGTCTATCTCGGCAACAACGCACTTGAACAGCTTGGGATCATTTCCCGAAACAGCAACGAGAAGAGCCTCCTCTCTCTCATAGACCAGACTTCCACCGCCATCGGAAAACGGGTGCTCAAGGAGCGTCTGCTCAACCCCATCTGTGATCTGAAGCTGCTCAACGAACGCTACGATCTGAGCGAAAAACTGCTCGAAAAGTACCAGACCTTCGAAAACCTGCTGAAGCAGATCTACGATCTGGAGCGTATCCTGCGGCGCATCAAACTCAAAAAACTCCATCCGTTCGAACTCAACTATCTTTTCACATCGCTCGAATCGGTACTGGCGATACTACACGAAGAGCAGAAAGAGGGGATCGCCGTCGACAGGAGTATGGTCGACGAGACTGCCGACTTCATCCATCACCTCTCTCACACATTCGACCTCGATCTCTGCGCCCGGGTCTCCAAAAACCAGATCAGTGAAAACTTCTTTTACGAAGGGATCTATCCCGCTATCGACATGCTGGTACATGAGCAGAAGATGCAGCTCTACAAAGTCGAAACGATCGCGAAACATATCAACTCCCTCTTCGGCAACTCGGGAAGCGAGTACGCCGCCGTCGGTTATCTCGAGAGTGAGGGTTACTTCATCACGATGACCAAAAACCGCTATGCCCTCATCGAAGAGGAGCTGCACAAGAGTTTCATCACCGTCGGAGACCACCACTACTTTTTCAAAGATTTCACGATCAAAAAACTCAAAAACTCCGTCAAGATCACCTCGACACTCTTCGAAGAGATCTCCTCCGCCTACATCGCCAACCAGGTCAAAATGATCGCACTGGTCAAAAAACGGTATGAAGAGAGTCTCGAAGAGATAGAAGAGCGCTACGCCCTGCAACTGGAGCAGATCATCTCTCACATAGGCGTGCTCGATGTCGCTATCAGCAACGCCAAATGCGCGAAGCTCTACCGATACACCCGGCCCGAGCTTCTGGAAAAGTCAAAGAACCCCTTTTTCGAAGCAGTCGGCCTGCGCCATCCGATCATCGAGTCACGGGAAGAGAACGGCATCTACATCCCCAACGATCTTTTTCTCGGTAAAGAACCCGAAGCGTACGACGGTGACCACATCACCCTTCAGGCGGCAGAGAGTGACGAAGTACGCGGCGTACTGCTCTACGGTATCAATTCCAGCGGCAAGTCTTCTCTCATGAAAGCGACCGGCATCGCGGTGATCATGGCACAGGCGGGATTTTTCGTTCCCGCAACACAACTGCGCTTTACGATGTTCGACAAACTCTTCACCCGCATCGTCTCCCGCGACAACCTCTACAAAGGACTTTCAACTTTCGCCATAGAGATGCTGGAACTCAAAAATATCTTTAACCGTGCCAACAGGCAGAGCCTCATCCTCGGAGACGAGATCTGCCACGGTACGGAGACCGAATCGGCACTGGCGATCGTAGCGAGTGCCGTGATGCGCCTGCATGATCTGGGCGCTTTTTTCATTTTCGCGACCCATCTGCACCAGTTGACGGGACTCGATGAGATCAAAAAACTGGATGCGATCATCTTCCTCCATCTGGGTGTGCAGTACGATGAAGTGCATGACACCCTCATCTATAACCGTAAACTGGAGCCCGGAAGCGGCAGCTCCCTCTACGGACTGGAGTTTGCCAAGTCGCTGCATATGGATACCACTTTCATCCAACAGGCATACGAACTGCGCAAAAAGATGAGCGGCAGTTACAGCGAACTGGAACTGCTCAAAAAACAGAAACGCAGCAAATACAACAAAAGTATGTTTCTCACCAAATGTGCGCTCTGCAACAAACCGGTCGAAGATGTGCATCACATCAAAGCGCAGATGCTCTCAGACACAGAGGGGAACATCGACCACTTTCACCAGAACCACCGCTACAACCTCATCCCCCTCTGCAAAGAGCATCATAAAAAGGTACACGAAGGCAAGATCTTCATCAGCGGTTTTGTCATGAGTGAAGAGGGACTCAAACTCCACTTCAGCGAGAAGGGTTAACTCATCTCATAAGTGATCTCGAACTCTATTTCCGGAAAGCTGCTCTCAAGTTGTGATTCGATCTTCTCTATCTGCTGCTGCGCTTTGATGCTGTCCGGCGCCAGAAAGATGATCGCAATCGTCGCCTCTTTCGGGTACTCTCCACTGATGTCGAGCTGTGAAAGATTGTACTTTCTGAGCCTCTCTTTGATCGCGTTGAGAATCGCGCGTCTCCCTTTCAGACTACTGACATGCGGTAAATGGATATCGATATAACCGTTTAGAATTGTCATAAAACTATTTTACAGTAGATTTGGTTATAATCATAAAAAAAATTAATTGATATTATAAAGGCCGTTCAAATGCAGATATCGGGTTTTCTTGGTACACGTGGGGACATCATCGTCGATACAGTCATGCTCGCTTCGGCTGCTCTGCCGTTCCTGCTCTTCATAGCGATTCGCTTCGCCAGAAAAGAGCGTTACGATCTGCATAAATGGTCCCAGATCACCCTGATCACTATCGTCATCCTGCTGGTGATCGCCCTGGAACTGGACATACGTTTCGGCGGTCTCTACGAAGTGATCGAGCAGAGCCGTTATTATGGAAGCGACATGTTGACAGCTATATTTGTCGTCCATCTCTTCTTTGCCGTCTCATCCACTCTCTTATGGCTCTGGCTCATCGTCATCTCAGCCAAAAGATACCCTGTGCACTTTCGATTTCCGCACAAAAAGTATGGTCTGATCGTCTTCGGTGATGTCGTGATGACCGTGATCACGGGATGGATACTCTATGCGATGGTCTTTGCAGGCTGATTTTTCCACGATTTGGTGCTATAATTTTCCAAACGATATAAAGAGCATAAAGGAGAACGCTATGCAAAAACTACAGCTGATACTCTCATCTCTCCTCATGGTATCGTGGCTGACCGGTTGTACAACCGGTGACACGTCCACTTCGGATGGCGGCTACAACAACCAGGGGTATGACAACACACAGAACCAGCAGAGTGTCGTACCGCAGCCGGGAACGGGTCATGGTCTGGAGTATGATCTTTCAGGCTATCTCCTGCCCACCAAAACACTTGAGAGCCGTTCCGTATCGAAAACCTTTCATGTCACCTATCAGGATAGCAACGGTTACTTCACACAACAGCCTGATGAGATACATCGCTATCTCGAAGGGGTCAAAGATGACCTCGATCGCCCGATCGTCAATGTCTTCGAAGGAATCGCACCCGATCAGAAAAGAGTAGAACGCTATGTCGTCGACGAGAACCGCATCAGCGTCACCTACTACGATGCCAACGATGTTCCCGTACAAATGGAACAATACCGGCGGTATCTGCAGGCAGGAAGCGATCTGTTACGCAACGAAAACGGTGCCTGTGTCATCAAAGAGCATCTCGAAAACTTCGATATGTCGGATGGATACATGCCAGTTCAGGCAGACCCGAACGGCTACTACGGCAGTGTCTTACATGTTTACTGCGGCGATCTGAACGGCACGAAGATCGACCGTTACTATGCGGAAGGGTGGGGACAGATAGCGGCGATCCGTCAAAACAGTGACGGTTCGACGATCTACAGCGTTTTCGACCAGAACTCTTACGAAGAGCACTGACACACAGCCCGCACTGAGCGGGTGGCGGCACTACGCTTTTTTCTCTTTAAAACTGTTGAGCAGATTTTCAAAAAAGGTTTCTACCTCTTCAGCCGCTTCTTTGGCCATCTTTTTGACTTCATACTCTTTCTCCTGATAGGCACGTGAGAGCTCTTTACGCTTCTCTTCCCAAAGCTCCTCCGCCTCCTCTTTCGCCAGATGCGCCCGGAGTGCCGCCATGTCTATCTCTTCCTCTGTTTTTTGCGCCACTTTGTCAGTGAACGCTTCGGCACCCTCTTTGATTTTGACCAGTTTCTCTTTGGCTTCGATCACTTCCAGTTTCGATGCCAAATCCTCTTTTTTCTCTTCCATATTGAGTGCATTTTTGAGTTTTTCTCCGATCGCTGTAAAGTTGCTCCTGATCTCACTCCAGGTCTCTTTCGCCTCTTCACTCATACCTTCTGTCGCATCTTCGACCCTCTCTTCGAGCTCCTCGAGCACTTTTTTCGATTTTTCCACGATCTCTTTGATTTCAGCCATATGCTCCTCCTTCATTCGATATAACAACATGATACTACATTTTTGGAAGTGAAAGATTTAATTTTACTGAAAAATTAATGCTATAAATAGAGAAAGCACCGTAGCCGCTCTTTTGCGGCTTAACGGAATGTATTGCAAGCGCTCAGGTCGCCTGTTTTAAGTCCTTTGTAAAACCACTCCATGCGCTGTTTCGATGTTCCATGCGTAAAACTGTCCGGCATGACATACCCCGTCGTCTGCTTCTGGATACGGTCATCGCCGATCGCACTCGCCGCACCCAGTGCTTCGTCGATATCTCCCCGCTCTAAGATCCCTTTCATCTTCTGCGCATGATGCGCCCAGACACCGGCGTAGCAATCCGCCTGGAGTTCGACACGCACCTGAAGGGCATTTTGCCCCTTCTCTCCATAGCTTCGCTGTTTGGCCATCTCCACTTTCTGGAGTGTGCCTTCCAGATTTTGTATATGGTGTCCCACCTCATGCGCCAGAACATATGCCTGTGCAAAATCTCCCGTCGCTCCGAAACGTTTTCTGAGTTCGTCGAAAAAACCGAGATCGATATAGACTTTCTGATCGTTTGGACAGTAAAAAGGCCCCATCTGTGCCTGCGCATAACCGCATCCGCTGCGCGTACTGCCGCGATAAAGCACCATCACCGGCGGTTTATATTTTGCTCCCGCCTGACGAAAGATAGCCGACCAGACATCTTCGGTATCTGCCAGCACCGTCTTCATGAAAGCCGCCTCTTCGTCATCCTTCAGTTTCGCCTCTTTGGATGCGGGGGCTTTGTGCGCACCGCCGCCGATCAGCGAGAGCGGGTTGAAACCGCTGATATAGGCGATCGCTCCCAAAACGATCACCAGAATGCCGACCTTGCTGCGCAACAGCGGTTTGATGAGGGGATAGATAAAGAAGAGAGTCTGCAGAGAGGGCATGCGAAACCCTCTGCCTCCGCCGCCACCCGATGCAGCGCGTCGGTCATCGACATTGCTACTCTGACGTCTGTTTTTCCATTTCATATAGTGATCCTTTTAGCTCGATTGTCACCATACTAACACAAGAAATTTTACACTTAACTCAATGCACAGAATTCGCCACGCTCTTTGTCTTTGTAAACGTTGTTGTAGACAAAGACCTCTCCATTCATCGCCAGATAGACGCCATGCGGCATCGATACGGCAGCACCGAGTGCCGTACCGACGTTGAAAAGCGCATCGGAGTGCTTGAACGCGAAAGGGATCATCGCACCGGTGAGAACGATCGTTTTATCGGTAATCGTCGAGAGTTTGTTTGCTGTCTCGACCATCGTATCGGTACCGTGGGTGATGAGGATCCTCTCTGAAGGCGTTGTCAGACATGACTGATAGATGATCTCACGGTCGACTTCGTCCATCTCCAGCGAATCTTTGAGCATCAGCGTTTCGATTTCGATATCTGCCCTGCATCTCGCCTCTTCGAGCAGTTTGGTCATATGATCGGGGTCAAATGCCAGTTTTCCATTGATCTCGTCGTAATATTTGGCGATCGTTCCGCCGGTGATAAAGAGTTGCAGACTCATGTGATCTCCTTGTCGTAGATATGCAATGCCAGCCAGATCGTACCGGCTTCGACATGCGATAGGTCAAAATATCTTCCGAAAACTCCCCTTTATCCGGGAGTTTCGAAAGCGTGAAAAGGTTTTTTGTCAACTTTGCAGACTGGTATCTTCGTTTTCGTCGATGTAGGCGAGTTTACGCAGACGCTCACGGTATGCATCGACATCACAGTGCTGTATCTCCGTAACACCATCTTCATATGCCGCTTTGGCGACGGCGGAAGCGACCCAGACCATCACCTCTTTACTGAATGGGGTCGGTATGATATGCTCAGGGCCATATTCGAGGTTCGGATTGTTATAGGCTGCCTTGACATAGTAGGGAACCGGTTCTTTGGCCAGGTCCGCCAGCGCATGTGCCGCGGCTATCTTCATGTTTTCGGTGATCTTTTTGGCTTTGACATCGAGTGCACCGCGAAAGATGGAGGGAAATCCGAGGACATTGTTGACCTGGTTGGGGTAGTCGCTGCGGCCTGTTCCCATGATGATGTCGGGTCGTACCTCTTTCACTTTGTCCGGCGTGATTTCCGGTGTCGGGTTGGAGCATGCGAAGATGATCGCATTGGGCGCCATCGTTTTGACCATCTCCTGAGAGACGATGTTGGGGCCGCTGAGCCCGAGCATCATGTCTGCACCCTGAAGCGCTTCGGCGAGGGTATCGGCAGCGGTATCTACAGCGAACTCGGCTTTGTATCTGTTCAAATCGGTTCTGCGTGTGTTGATCACCCCTTTGGAGTCGACCATCACGATATGTTTGGCTCCCAGATTTCTGTACATCTTCGCACTCGCGAGACCTGCGGCACCCGCTCCGATGATGACGATCTTGATCTCTTCGATCTTTTTGCCCGTCAGATCGAGCGCGTTGAGCAGGCCGGCGGCAGTGATGATCGCCGTACCGTGCTGATCGTCATGAAAGACGGGGATATTGACCCGTTCCTGCAGCTTTTTCTCGATCTCGAAACACTCCGGCGCTTTGATATCTTCCAGGTTGATACCTCCGTAGGTCGGGCTGATCGCCGTACAGATATTGACGATCTCGTCGATATCGTGCGAATCGACTTCCACATCGACCGCATCCACCTTTCCAAACGTTTTGAAGAGTACTGCTTTACCCTCCATCACGGGCTTACCCGCGAGTGCACCGATATTGCCCAGTCCGAGCACCGCCGTCCCGTTGCTGATAACCGCAACGAGATTGCCTTTGGCAGTGTATTTGTAAGCCAGAGAGGGATCTTTTTCGATCTCCAGACAGGGATATGCGACCCCGGGGGTATAGGCCATCGACAACTCTTTCTGGGTATTGCACGGTTTGGTCAGCAGTGTCCCTATTTTGCCCCCTTCGTGGTATTTGAGTGTCTCTTGTTTAAAGTCTTCCATCACAGTTCCTTTTTTTAGCGATTTTTGAATCTCCTGATCAATTTCTCGATTCGGGCAATCACCTCATCTCTTCCGACAATGCTAAGCACATCGTATACCGAAGGGCTCACGGCACTCCCTACCAGTGCGATGCGGATAGGCTGGGCAAGCTGCTTCATCTTCAGGTCATGCTCTTTCATGAAGGCTTTGGTCACCTCCTCGAAATCGACCGGAAGGTGGAGGGGGTTTTCTGAGATCTTCAGATAGGCCGCGTAGCGCTGCAAAATCTCCAGCGCTTCCTCGTTGATGAACTTTTTGACAGCCTTTTCATCGTAATTCTCGGGCGGATAGAGGATCGCCTTTGCCATATCCGCCAGTTCCACCAGCGTTTTGGCGCGTTCCCTCAGCGCATCGATGAGTATCTCTTTTCTGTCATGATCGTAAACATGCACATCGAAGTTCCTGAGCTCCTGCAACAGTCTCTCGTACGAAGCGTTTTTGATGTAGTGTGCATTGAGCCAGAGCAGTTTTTCAGCATTGTAGGCGGAAGCGGACTTGTTGATCTCTGAGGGATCGAAGAGTTCGAGCATCTCCTGAAACGAGAAGATTTCCTGATCTCCGTGACTCCACCCGAGTCGTACCAGAAAGTTGAGCAGCGCTTCGGGCATATACCCCATGCGTTTGTACTCCATCACATCCATCGCACCGTCTCTTTTGGAGAGTTTTTTACCGTTTGGATTGAGAATCATCGGTACATGATAGAACTTCGGCAATGTAAATCCCAGTGCGTTGTAGACGACGATCTGTTTGGGTGTGTTGGAGAGGTGGTCATCTCCGCGGATCACATCGGTGATGCCCATCAGCGCATCGTCGATCGCGACGACAAAGTTGTAGGTCGGCGTCCCGTCTGCTCTGGCGATGATAAAGTCATCGAGAACATCTTCGGCTTTGAAACGCACCTTTCCCTTGATGCCGTCTTCAAAGGCGATCTCCCCTTCTGTAGGCGCTTTGATGCGTACCACCGGTTCGATCCCCTCGGGCGGCGTACCTTTGAAATCGCGGTATCTGCCGTCGTAGCGGGGGCGCTCTTTTCTCGCCTGCTGTTCGGCTCTGAGGGCATCGAGCTCTTCGCGGCTCATGTAGCAGTAGTAGGCTTTATCTTCGTCGAGGAGTTTTTGGATATATTTTCTGTAGAGGTCAAATCGTTCTGACTGATAGACCACCTCATCGTCGTGTGAAAGCCCGACCCATCTGAATGCCTCCTCGATCGCCAGGGCAGCCTCTCTGGAGTTTCTTTTGAGGTCAGTATCCTCTATGCGCAGCAGAAATCTTCCACTGTTTTTGCGTGCCCACAGATAGCTGTAGAGCGCAGTGCGAAGCCCCCCGATATGCAGGTAACCGGTGGGGCTAGGCGCGAATCTTGTCGTGATCATCGTCTCCCTTTTTTTTGGAGCAATTTTAGCATAATGTGCTATAATCTTCAATTATCGATAAATGCAAGGATTTTTAACTATGACAAAATATTTTTTAATCTTTTTGCTGATCGCGGTCCCGCTTTTTGCACGTACCATCAACGCGATCGCCATGACGGTCAACGGAGAACCTATCACGGTCTACGAGATCGATCAACTCAGCAAAAAAGCCAAAATCTCCAAAGAGGATGCTGTTAACGCCCTCATACAGGAGAAGATCGAAGAGGAGGAGATGCAGAAAGAGGGTATCTACGCTTCACCCGAAGAGGTGGATCAGCGTATCATGATGATCGCGAAACAGAACGGCATGACACTGTCACAGTTCGAGCAGGCGCTCAAAAAAGAGGGCAAAACACTCGAAAGCCTGCGACACGATCTCGAAAAGCAGATCAGAAAAGAGAAACTCTATCGCAAGATACTCTCCGGCAAGTTGCAAAAACCTGACGATGAAGCGCTAAAAAAGTACTATCTCGCGCACAAAAAAGAGTTTACGATGCCCGGCAAAGTGAAGATACAGGAGTACCTGAGCAACGATCCCCGGGCACTGCAGGCGATACGCATGCAGCCGATGATGATGTTGCCCAATGTCAAGATCACACCCAGAACACTCGATCCACAGAAGAGCAACCCCAAACTGATGCAGCTGCTCATGCAAACTCCTGTCAAATCGTTCACACCTATCGTCAATCTCGGGAAAAACCAGGCAGCGATGTTTTTTGTCGAATATAAAGGGAAACCCAAAGCCGCCCCGTTTACACAGGTCAAACAGGCGATCATGATGCGCATGATGAAAGAGCAGGAGCAGGCAAATCTCATCGCCTATTTCGAAAAGAAAAAATCGGCTGCCGATATCAAGGTGATCAGAAAACCCTAAAAGGATAGTATATGTTCAAAACAGCGCTTCTTTTTTTACTGCTCCTCACGATTACAGGGTGTGGCAGGACCGCCGCAACAGGTGACTCCGGCGATACCCGCTCAAGCGGTGATCTCTCGTTTACCACGGTACAGAAGAGCCGTTTTGTATCGGGTGACTACAGTCTGGGAGGGCACTGGCAGATGGTCGTGCAGACACGCAACAAACCGGAAATCTACGCCGAAAAAGATGCACTGGAGAATCCAGCCTACTATACACTCCTCGAAAACGGTGTCCATAAAGAGGAGAGCCGGGTCTCTGTCGAGAAGAGCAACAACGAGGTGGACAGCAAGGTGATGCTGCTGCTCGATCTCTCCGGTTCGATCATCGACAACAGCAGCACACGTGACCAGCTCATCAGCTCTGCAAACGCGTTTATCTCCAATGTCATCCAGGAGGGGCGCTACGATATCGCCATCTACTACTTCAATGCCAAAAAAGAGATCTTGCCGCTCTCGTCCCAGAGTGAGTTTCCCACCGCAAACGTCACGATCCTGAAAAATGTGATCGAAAAACTCAGAGATGAAAGTTTTGTCGAACGCTATCTCAAAGGATACGATTTTTCCACCAATCTCTACGGTGCAGTGGAACAGGCCGGGGATAAGATCTGCTCGTGGATAGGCTGTGAAAACAAGAGCCGTTTTGAGATGGGATCGGTCTTTATCTTCACCGATGGAAGAGATACAGCCGGCCTGGTCAGCAAGCAGGATATGCTCAAATCTCTCAAACCGGATATCCAGTACTACACGATCGGTATAGGCGATGCGGACAACAGAACCCTGGCAGAGATCAGCGGCAAATCGCGTCACTTCGAAGCCTCTGCGGAGGATATCCAGAGCGCTTTCACCCAGGCCTACAAGAACCTCCTTTACAACAGCAGTTTCTACAAGATCAACTACTGCCCCTCTACGCGTGAAGGCACCATACGCATCAAACTCTTTTTCAATGATCCGGAAAACAAGATCCGCGCCTACACCGAAGAGGAGAAGATCCAAATAGATGCACAGACAGATATCCGCTGCGATATCTACTGACCGCTACCGGCTGTAGATACCGAAGTCCCGGCGCACCGGGATGATATGGTGCTTCACCCCAGATAGTTGGTATCGAAGTTGTTGCTCTGAAAGTCGGGATTGTCCATCATCTCTTTGTGAAAATCGATGACCGTTTTGATCCCTTCCACGCGAAACTCCCTGAGCGCCTCTTTCATCTTGGCGATGGCACGCTCCCGCGTGCTCTCATGCACGATCAGCTTGCCGATCATGGAGTCGTAGTACTGCGGTACGACATACCCCTGATACGCGTGCGAATCGACACGTACGTTTCTGCCGCCGGGAACGATCCATGTGGTGATCTTACCGGGGCTTGGCATGAACTTGACCGGATCTTCGGCGGTGATCCTGCACTCGATGGCATGCCCGCTCAAAGAGAGACTCTCCTGGGAAAAGAGCGCCTCTCCCTCGGCGATGCGGATCATCCACTCGATGATATCGACCCCGCTGACCATCTCGCTGACAGGGTGTTCTACCTGCAGGCGTGTATTCATCTCCATGAAGTAGAAGTCACCGTTTTTGTCGACAAGAAACTCGAAGGTTCCGGCATTTTCATATTTGATATAGCGTGTCGCCCTGACTGCCGCATCGTGCAGCGCCTTGCGCCGCTCGTCGTTGAGTACGAGAGCAGGGGACTCTTCGATCAGTTTCTGGTGGCGGCGCTGCAGGGAACAGTCACGCTCTCCCAGATGGATCACATTGCCATGTTGATCCGCCAGTACCTGCACTTCGACATGTCGCGGATTCTCGATGAACTTCTCCATGTACATCGTACCGTCCCCGAAGGCGTTCAGCGCTTCGGAAGAGGCTGCGAGAAAAGCGTTTTCAACCTCTTCGGGGTTGTCTATCTTGCGCATACCGCGTCCGCCGCCGCCTGCTGCCGCCTTGACGATGACGGGATATCCCATTTCATCAGCCAGGGCTTTCGCCGCCTCGACCGTTTCGATCGCGCCGTCACTGCCCGGGATGACGGGCACGCCCGCCTCTTTCATCACTTCCTTGGCTTTGGATTTGTCGCTCATCAGTTGCATGACACTGACATCCGGGCCGATAAATTTGATATCATGGTATTTACAGATTTCGACGAAATCCTGATTTTCACTTAAAAAACCGTATCCGGGAAAGATCGCGTCACATCCGCTCACCTCAGCAGCTGAGATGATCGCGGGGATATTGAGATAACTCTGATCCGAACGGTCTTTACCGATACAGATGGAAGCGTCGGCATACTGCAGATAGAGGGCATCTTTATCCGCCTGTGAGTAGACGGCGATCGCCTGCTTGCCCATCTCTTTGATCGTTCTGATCGCTCTGAGTGCTATCTCACCCCTGTTGGCTATCAGAATCTTTTCGATGGCCATCAAACTCTCTCCACTTCAAAGAGCGGTGTACCGAACTCTACGGGCTGCCCATCCTCGACGAGCATCTTTTTGATGATACAGTCAAATTCCGCCTCGATTTCGTTCATGATTTTCATCGCTTCGACGATACCCACTGTATCCCCTTTGGAAACCCGGTCGCCCACTTTCACAAACGGTGCGGCCCCCGGACTCGGTGCGACATAGAAAGTGCCGACCATCGGTGAATCTATCGTATCGCCCGCAGGACTCTTTTCGGCAATCTCCGGCACTTCGCCCTCAGCAGGTGCCGCAACCGGAACAGGTAGAGCTTCATGGAGAGGTGCCGGCGCCTTCGTCACGGCTTGCAATGTCCCTTTTTCAAGGGTTATCGAAAACTCTTTGTCATTGATTTTCAGTCGTGTCAGATCACTTTCATCGAAAATGGATATCAGCTCTTTGATTTGATCATGTTTCATACAGAATTCTCCTCATCATTTGCAGCATGATAACTAAAAAATGTTTAGGAGATGACCTGGAAAGCGTTTTCTCTTTTTGACAGCTTCAGCGATACCTCTGCAGCGGTTTCCGGAGGTCTCCTAAATATTGCTGTGCTATAATGGGTCAAAAAGTAAAGAGACAGATATGGGATTAAAAGCCGACAAATGGATACGTGAAAAATCGCTGCAGGAGAAGATGATCGATCCGTTCTGTGAAGAGCAGGTGGGTAAAAATGTCGTCAGTTACGGATTGAGCAGTTACGGATACGATATCAGAGTAGGGCGCGAGTTCAAGATATTTACCAATGTCAACTCCACCGTTGTCGATCCCAAAAATTTCGACGAAGCGAATGTCGTCGATATCGAGGCCGATGTGGCGATCGTACCGCCCAACTCTTTCGCGCTCGCCCGTACTGTCGAGTATTTTCGTATGCCTGACAATGTACTGGCGATCTGTCTGGGAAAGAGCACCTATGCCAGATGCGGTATCATCGTCAATGTCACGCCGTTCGAGCCGGGCTTCGAAGGGCACATCACCATAGAGATCTCCAACACGACACCGCTACCGGCAAAGATCTATGCCAACGAGGGGATCGCGCAGGTACTCTTTCTGGAGGGAGATGAACCCTGTGAAGTCACCTATGCAGACAAAGCGGGCAAATATCAGTCTCAGACGGGTATCACGCTGCCCAGGATACTACAGTAGATGCGCTGGCGTGACGTCAAACAGAAGCGCGTTGCGCCCGCTCGGAAAGAGAGTGAAAAACCGCACTATCCCTATGCCTCACTGCGCAGCCGTTTCAAAGCTTTCATCACCGACACATTTCTGATCTCGATGCCGATCTTCTATATCGTCATCTATCTGGTGATGGGGAGCAGGGAAGGTTTCGCACAAAACATGCTACTGGGATGGGCCTATATCCTCTTCCCTCTTTGCTGCATTATCGTCACCTTTTACTTCGTCAGCGGACAGACACCCGGACTGAAAGCTTATGACCTCAAACTGATCGATGTACAGACAGGGGAGAAACCGGGCTTTTTACTCGGCGTACTGCGCTTTCTCTACTTCAATGTACTGCTTTTTACACTTGTCGGTCTTGTGATACCGCTCTTTCGAAAAGATCGCAGAGGCTTGCATGACCTCCTCAGCGGCACAGCCGTCATAGAGACAGATGTCCCGACACAGTAGCCATTTCTTTCAGATCTCCGCCTTTTTCTTTTTCTATTTCGCCCTGATAGGCGTCTATGTCATTTTTTTACCGAAGATTTTACAAAACTACGGCTATACACCTACGCAGATCGGTATCATCTTCTCCATCGCGCCGCTGATGCGCTTTATCACGCCGTTTCTTTTCCTGAGGCATTTCGCACTAAACAGGCGTGTATTGCATCTCGCATTGCTCACGATGCTTGCGACTGTCGCGCTCTTTTACCTGACGATCGACACATTTCTCATGTTCGCTTTCACAAACATCCTCTACGGCATCTCTTCCGGTCTTGTCCTGCCCTATATCGAAACATACGCGCTGGAAGTGCTCAGGAAGGAGTATTACGGCCGATCGCGTCTCTACGGCTCTATAGGGTTTATTTTCGTCGCTCTGCTCCTTGCGAAGCTTCTGGAAAACGCTGTGATCGGTCTGCATGCTATTGCACTGACGATTTTCGGCAGTGTCTTCTTTGCCTGGAGACTCTCTTCCGATCGCGCCCATTTTGAAGCTGCACCACCCAAAAACCAACCTTTTGCATTTATGAAAGAACTCCCGTTATGGATCAGTATATTTCTGATGCAGGTGAGTTTCGGCGCTTTCTACAGTTTCTTTACCATTTACGAAAGCGAGCATGGCCTCTCGCTGGAGACAATCAGTTATCTCTGGACATTCGGTGTGATCTGTGAAATCGTTCTATTTTACTATCAGGCGCGTTTTCTGCGCTATCCGCTTTTGCAAATCATACGCTTTACGGTTTTTGTCACATCTGTGCGATGGCTGCTGCTCTTTGCGTTTGCGGACAATCTGGCGATACTTTTTCTTACACAGAGTTTTCATGCGCTGAGCTTTGCACTGTATCACACGGCGACACTCAGTTATCTCAACACGATCTATGCAGACAAAAAGCTTGCAGCACAGTTTTACTACGGTATAGGATTCGGTCTGGGCGGTTTTTTCGGCTCCCTGACAGCCGGATATGCCTACGGACCTTATCTCTTTCTCGTTTCGGGAGTCGTGGCGCTGGGAGCTTTGCTGGCGCTGATGTTCTCCAGGCCTTCTCTCAACTGAGCATCGGTATCAGAAAACGGATACGATTCTCATCCGATAAAAAATCGATATAGTGCTCTTCGCAGATCTTCTCTATATCCAGATCGTTGCTCTCGTCACGGGGCTGCTGGCTCTCTATCTCCAGTTTGACCAGTTGCAGACGTTTTGTTTGCACATAGATACTCTCACCAACGCGCATTTTAAGCGTCATTTTCAGTATGTCTCCTTCCTGAAAACTCTCAAAACTCTTGCGCATAATTGTAAAGAAATCATTTTGTGAAATCTTGAACTCCGGAATATCCATATCTGTCACCAGATGTATATCAAATGTGTGATTGAGTTTGATCATCGATATCCAGGTTTCCATCAGCATGTTGATATCGGTTTGGGTGTATTTACCCAGCTCTTTGGCGCTCATGACCCTTTTCTTGACTTTCTGATAGAGTCTGATGCCTATATATTCGTCATCTTTGTATCCCACCATGATGGCATAGTACCCCAGATCGTCATATTTGAGATCCACGTGGGTGATTTTTGTACCGTATACTTTTGGCGCATGCATCAGTGCCAGTTCGTAGAGTTTCTCTTTTTTGACTCTTCCGAGCAGATATTCGGCTGCAGTGTTGAGATAGGCTATCTTTTTGTCACTCATGAAGAGTATGAAGGGGTTCGTATCGTCCTCGATAAAAAACTTGTAATCATAATCCATATTCGTTGACCTTCTTACGCAGCGTGTTACGGTTGATACCGAGAATGGAAGCGAGTTTGAGTTGAGATTTGTATTTTGCAAGTCCCGCTTTTATAAGCGGTTTTTCATAAAGGTGCAGATATTTTTTATAATCATTGTCGCCTCTGAGATTTTCGGAAAAATAGTCATACAGCAACGCTTCGATATCACTCTCATCGACAGTGCTCAGTATCAGACGTTTAAATACCTGACGTTTAAGGGACTGATTGTTTTGTGAAAGATCCAGTCGCGCGTGATCCATCTTTATCTCTTCGTCGAAAGAGAGCATCTCCCTGGCATTTTTCATGTAGATGTCTGCCAGCGCTCCGGCATCTTCCGGTCGTTCTCTCAGAGGGGGAATCTCGTAGATATGTCCGAAAAGCCTGTCCACTGTCATATCTTTCGGTTGATAGAGTGCGGTTGCGATGACACGCTTGTTATCGAAGTTGAGCAAAGAGTAGTTCGACACTTTTTCAAAATCTGTGATAATCACCTCTTCGTGTTCTGACACAGCTTCGAGAAGGGTAGGGAGATCACTGCCGTTTACAACCGGTGCATTGGGCAAAATATATCTGGCAAGCGTTTTTCTGCCGCTGCACTTTTCTCCTATCAGAAGTGAAGAGACATAAAACTTCTTTGTCAACTCCAGACTTTTCGTAATATTCTGTAGCTGTGGAGAATTTGCTATAAATTTAATCATTCATTGTTCCTTGTTGATTAAATTATAGACTATTTTTCCTGATTTATTCTCATGCAGGCCTTTATCAAGAATTTTCCATTGGCTCTTTTCTCATTTATCAGGTTTTATTTTTCCCAGAATCATCTGCATCAAAGCGGTAATCTTACTATGTTTTTTACCCTCCCTGAGCATCTGTTCTGCTTCGTCCAGATCCCTGGTAACCTCTGCCTTGATATTTTCATCCAAATCCCCGTTTTTTTGCTCTATGGACTTTTTCAATGCGCTGATTTGTTCGATGAGCCCCGATACATCACTCTGTGCACTTTGTGAATATCTCATTTTCTCCTGTAACGATGCGTTCTCCTGCGCAATCACGTCCAGCTGCGCCAATAGTTCCTCTTCGTTTTCACGGCATTGTGTTAGCAGCTCTTCACATCGCACCGCCTCTTCATCGAGTCTGGCATTTTCAACTTCCAGTTTGCTGTACAACGCTTTGATTTTTTCCGCTTCCTCGCGCTTCGACTCGCACAACTCCTGCAGTGCATCGATCTTGTCCTCATAAAACGCTCTGGCGCTCGCTTTTGCATAAAAGTATGCAAACAGAGCCCCTATTGCAAGTGCCGCTACCAGACAAAACACCATCTCTGTGACAATCACGCCCATTACAGCCATATTTCTACCTCACTTTATCACTCTGATCTCTATACGGTCACTGCCCGCCTCTGCTGCGGCACCGTTGGCTACGATATCTCTAAAACCTCTTTTACGCAACGCTTTTTTGAGGATATCCGCCCTCTTCTGCGCGATGATCATGTTCACAAGTTTATCTTTCCCCTGGTGGACATAGACAGAAACTCCAATCTTTTGCGCACCTCTCGCATGCAACAGTTCGGCGATCCGGTCGATGGTCTTCTCACCCACTTCACTCAGTCTGTATGCACGGTCTGCAATCTGCGAAACCAGCGCCTCTTCCAGCTTTTTCAGATCACCCGATTTTTCTGTAACAGTTGGATGCTCTTCTGCCATTTGTTGCACATTTGGTGCAGGTTTCTCTGCATGCACCTCCTTAACAACGGGTGTTTCGACTACAGCCGCTTTTGGCATTTGCGCCTTTTTCTCTTCTTTCAACGTTTCATGCGCAAGCTCTGCAGGTTTTGCCGCAGGCTCAGCTACCGCCGTTTTGTCTATCTCGGTGATATCTTGTTTCTCACTCTTTTTTGGTACAGCGCCTATTGCAGACGCTACCTCAACAGCTTCTGTCGTTCCGCTTTGTTCATATGCTGCAACCGTTTTATCTTCAATCTGCAACCCCTGCTTTTTCAGAGCTGTGATGATTTCATCCAGCCTCTGCTTCTCTGCTTCACTGGCGATCTTGCCTTCTATATGGAGAATATTGCTATTGACATAGATCGATCCCTTCTCGACATGGGCTTCCAACATATACTGTATCAGTTGGATCATCTCTTTGTCCCAACCGATTTTTTTGATATCGTCACTGTAACGCAAATCGTTCAGACACTCTTTCCGGCTGCAGAGCGTATCGATAAAATGGATCAGTCTACCCTCTTTCGCACCCGGTGCAAACATCCCAACCACATTGACTACATCGTCAACTGTCATCCCGAATGCGGGATCCGATTTTTCAAATATTGCAGCCGGTTCGCTCTTCTTTACCTCAGCTTTTGCGATATCAGCAGACGGTTCTTTCACCTCTGTGATCGGCTCATCGGTCGTTTCCGTTTGATCACCCGTCATCTTGTGTATCACATTCTGGGCATTGCATTTCAGGGCGATCGCATCTTTCTTGTTTTCGACACAAAAATAGATAAACGCTGCACTTACAACCACTCCCACCACGGCTAAGGTTTTTTTACCCATGTCTGAAACTCCTTTTGACACACTTCAAGCCATTGTATAAAAAAGAAGGTCATATTTAAATAAATTTAAATTTTAGTACAAATAAAGAAATATAATATAATTTTAGAAGGAGAGAAGAAGGCGCCGGGCGCCTTCGGAAGTGACGCTTACTGGCAGCTAAGACACTCCATGCTGCGGTCCGCGACACTCGACTCACTCTCGGGTGACTGGCTTCTGAGATAGTAGGTCGATTTGAGGCCGAGTTTCCAACCCAGCATGTAGATATCGTTGAGATACTTTCCACTCGCTTTATCGAGTGTTATGAAGATATTGAGACTCTGCCCCTGATCGATCCACTTCTGACGGATCGCAGCCGCCTTGATAAGCAGTCGCTGGTCGAGATTGTAAGCAGGTGTATAGTAGGACCATGTTTCAGGACTCATTTTCGGAGCTACGACGGGAATCATACCACTCAGATTCTCTTCGAACCATTTTCGCTTGTAGATAGGCTCTATCGCCTGTGTCGTTCCCACCAGAATGGAGATGGAGCTGGTCGGTGCTATCGCCATCAGGTAACCGTTGCGCATACCATCTTTTTTGACTTTCTCTCTGAGTTTCTGCCAATCATAGGTGTAGCCGAAGAGACCGCCACGATCGACGAGCTTTTTCGCCTCATCGTTGGCGACATCGACAGGGAAGATCCCTTTGGACCAGTTGGAACCTTCGAAATCCGGATAACTTCCCTTTTCAAGCGCCAGATTCGAAGAGGCTTTGATGACGTTATAACTGATCATCTCCATCACTTCATCGATCTTGTACAAGTGAGCATCGCTGCCCCACTCAATACCCGCTTCCGCGAGCATCTGTGCTTCACCCATCACACCCAGTCCGATGGAACGACTTGCGAGATTGGTCTTTTTCACTTTTTCGAGCGGATAGAAATTGAGATCGATCACATTGTCCAGCATCCGTATCGCTACCGGCATGATACGCTCAATATCCTCTTTGGTATTGATTTTTGAGAGATTGACACTCGCCAGATTGCAGACTGCCGTTTTACCGTCCACCTTCTCTTTCTCGACGATATCGACCTGCACACCTTTGATACTGTCAAGAGCGGTTATCTTCTTCGCTTTCTTGACTATGCCGCTGTCCACTGCAACCTCTTCCTCTTCATCAAAGTACATCACCGTGCCATCCGTAAACTTGATACGCATTTTGTAGTAATTGGGATCGGTATTTTGAAAAATCTCCGTACAGAGGTTGGAACTTCTGATCACACCTTTATGGCTGTTGGGATTCGCTCTGTTCGCGTTGTCTTTGAAGCAGAGAAACGGATTGCCGGTTTCAAAGTAACTCAACAGCACCTTTTTCCACAGATCTTTGGCACTGATCGTCTCTTTGATGATCGACTCATCCGCTTCATACTCATGATAGCGCTTCTCGAACGCTTCACCGTAGAGCGCAGGCAGATCGGGTGTATCGAGCGGATCAAAAAGCGTCCACATGCCATTCTCTTCGACCCGTTTCATGAAGAGATCGTTGATCCACAAAGCGGGAAAAAGGTCGTGCGCACGCCGTCGCTCCTCTCCTGAGTTCTTTTTAAGATCGAGAAAATCGATGATATCGATATGCCATGGCTCTACATAGACTGCGATCGCACCCTTTCGCGTTCCCAACTGATCGACCGCGATCGCGACATCGTTTGCGATCTTCAGAAACGGCACGATACCTCCCGCCGCATTTCTGTGTCCGTCTATAGAACTTCCAAGTCCTCTGACAGTCGACCAGTCCCAGCCGATACCGCCGCCGAATTTACTCAATAGCGCCATCTCTTTATATCCATCGAAAATGCCTTCAATATTGTCCGGTGTACTTCCGATATAGCATGAGCTGAGTTGGTGTCTCGGTGTTCTGGCATTGGAAAGTGTCGGTGTCGCCAGCATGACTTCAAATTTTGAGATCAGATCGTAAAACTTCTTCGCCCAGTCCTGGGGATTGAACTCGTTTTGCGCCAGAAACATCGCGATCGCCATGAACATATGCTGCGGCAGTTCGATAGGATCCCCCTTTCTGTCCTTGAGCAGATAGCGATCGTAAAGCGTACGAATCCCAAGATAGGTAAACTGCAGATCACGCTCCGGTCTGATGTAGGCATCGAGATCGTCTAGGTCATACTTCTCTTTCAGTCCAAGTACAATACGCCCCTCTTTCTCGCCTTTCTCAAAATAGTCCCTCAGTGATGTATAGCCTGTGAAATGGCTCACCTTATGGTAGAGATCGTAGAGGAAGAGACGTGCCGCGACGAAAGTCCAGTCAGGACGGTCGACATCGATTTTATCAACCGCCGTTTTGACCAGTGTCATCTGGATCTCTTCGGTCGTGATCTTGTCCCGGAACTGGATTCTCGCATCGAGTTCCAGTTCACTCTGACTCACATTTTCAAGCCCTTCTACCGCTTCACTGGTATACTTTTGTATTTTCGTTATGTCTAACGGTTCTATTCTACCGTTACGTTTGGTGACTGTGATCATCTTACTTGTCATTTAAATACCCTGTCAAAGATTTTATCTACGTTTTTCGTGTAATAGCTGTAGTCGAAACATTCGCGTATCTTCTCTTCGCTAAGTTTCTCTCGCAGCTCTTCATCGTCCAGAAGATGCTGCAGATAGAGGCTCTCTCCCTTTTCGTTGAGCGCGGATTTCCCCTGCTGCAGGTCTTCCCACACTTTCATCGCATTTCGCTGGACGATCTTGTACGCCTCTTCCCTGGAGAGCCCCTGTTTGGGAAGTTCCAGTAACACGCGCTGTGAAAAGACCAGTCCACCTGTCAGGTTGAGATTTTTCATCATGTTTTCCGGATAGACAACCAGTTTTTCGATCACTCCGTTGAGTCTGTGTAGCATGAAGTCTGTCGTCACAAAACCGTCCGGCAGTATAAATCGCTCCACGCTCGAGTGGCTGATATCTCTTTCGTGCCAGAGGGCAACATTTTCCAACGCCGGCATCGCCATACTGCGTATCACACGGCTCAGACCGGTGATATTTTCGGATAGTACCGGATTTCTTTTATGCGGCATCGCCGACGATCCCTTCTGCCCTTTCGCAAAATACTCCTCTGCCTCGTAAACCTCCGTACGCTGATAGTGGCGTATGTTGACGGCGATCTTTTCGGCTGACGATGCGAGCAGTGCCAGTGCGTTCATGAGGTTGGCGTAGCGATCACGCTGTACCACCTGGTTGGAGACCGGTGCGGGTTTGAGACCGAGCGCTTCACAGACCAACTCTTCCAGCTCCATCGGTGCATGCGCAAAGTTACCCATCGCGCCGCTGATTTTACCTACAGAGATCACTTCCATCGCCTGTTCCAGGTTTTCGAGATTTCTGCGCATCTCGTCATACCAGATCGCCAGTACCAGACCAAATGTGATAGGCTCACCGTGAATGCCGTGACTGCGTCCGACCATCAATGTCATTTTATGTTCCATCGCCCTCTTTTTCAACGACTCCATCACCATCTTCACATCATCGAGAACAATCTTCAGAGAATCTCTCATCTGTAACGCTACGGCTGTATCGATACAATCTGAACTGGTCATGCCGTAGTGCACCCACCTGCTCTCTTCTCCCAGTGACTCGGAGACACTGGTCAAAAATGCGATCACGTCATGGCGTGTCACTTTTTCGATCTCGTCGATTCGCTCCACATCGAACTTTGCATTTTCAACAATCTTTTTACAATCCTCATCGGGAACGAGCCCCAGCTTGTTCCATGCCTTCACCGCTGCCAGTTCGACTTTGAGCCAGGCATCATATTTCGCCTGCTGTGTCCATTTGGATTTCATCTCTTCACGCGCGTAACGCTCAACCATAACAATTTCCTGTCTTTCAGTATTTTATAAATTTTTTGAGATAATCTAACTTCTTTATATATTAGATACTATATCAAATCCGATTAAAAATCTGTTAAAAAGGCTTTAATGCATGTCCTACAAAATAATGCAATATCAACTCAAAAGAAAAGTTAAAGCTTTTCAGTTTTTGATTCATGAACTGGGCTTTTCCATGAAAGAAGCACAACGTCTGGTAGACCGCAAAAGAGTCATCGTCAACGGCAGAAAACTTACCAGAAAATCCGCCTACATATCCGGAGATATCGGCATCGTCCAGTTTGTACCAAACTCCCAAAACCTCCTCCCGATATTTCAGACACCCGATTTTGCACTTTTCGACAAACCAAGCGGTGTCTTGATACATCCCAACAGCCATCAAACAGACTATTCACTCACACATGAAGTGAAGTACCTTTTCGGACCCAAAGCGAACATCACCCACCGCATAGACAAAGAGACCAGCGGTCTGGTGATCGTTGCGAAAAACCGAAAAGCGGAACGCAAAATAAAGGGCGCATTTGAAGCACGTGAAATCAAAAAGGGGTATCTCGCCTACGTACATGGCAGAGTCGAAAGCGAACTCTTTATCGACGAACCGATACTCAAAAACAGTGACTTTTCCGAAGTAAAACTCAAAGTTTACATACACCCGGAAGGCAAACCTTCACAAACACATATCACACCTCTGCGCTATTTCAAAGAGAATGATATAACGCTCGTTGAAGCCATGCCTCTGACAGGACGCCAACATCAGATACGACTCCATCTGTTTCACGTGGAACACCCTATCGTTGGGGATCCTATCTACGGTATCAGTGCACATGATGCCGCAAGATATCTGGATGGCATCATGACAGAGGAAGAGCGCATCAGACTTACCGGCGCAAAACGACTCATGCTCCAGGCAAACTGGATCGATTTCTCCTATGGTAACAGATTTAAAATAGTCTCGAAAATCGACTTCTTAGAGCAGATCAATCTTTGTCATAAAAAACAGCTTTTATGATACCGAACAGTGCGAAACCTACCACCAGAACCAGAAATATAATCTGGAACAGATCAACCAATTTCATCTTTGCTTTTCTCCTTGAGTTGTCCACATGCTGCACTTATATCGAGACCTTTTGACTGACGAATCGTACAAGTGATGCCATGATCATTCAGATATGCCTTGAATTTTTCCATCGTTTTTTCATCCGGTCTTTGAAAAGGCGATCCGGGATAGGGATTGAAATATATCAGGTTCACTTTTGCTTTGATGCCATGTAGCAGTTTGACCAGTTTTTTTGCACTGTTGAGATCGTCATTGAGATCTTTCATCACCAGATATTCAAACATGACACGTTTGCGCTGATCGATCGGAAACGCTTTGACAGCTTTGATAATCGATTCAATATTATAGGCTTTGTTGATCGGCATCAGTTGTTCCCTGAGTCTGTCATCGACAGCATGCAGAGATATCGCCAGCAGAACACCCAAATCCATATCTCCGAGTTTTGCAATCTGGTGACTCAGTCCGCTGGTCGAAATCGTTTGCCGTCTGGCACCGATTGCGAGTCCATCCAACTCTTTGAATATTGAAACTGCCTTCGAAACATTTTCCAGATTATCAAGTGGTTCACCCATCCCCATATAGACGATATTCAGACGTCTGTTGGGTGCAATATTCTGATCTTTTTTGAGTGACAGTACCTGCGCCACAATCTCACCCGGTGTCAGGTTTCGTTTGAACCCGCCTTTAGCAGTCAGACAAAAAGCGCAGCCGATTTTACATCCTACCTGACTCGATACACAAATGGTATATTTTGTCTCTTTTTTGACCTTGCCTGTTTCATCTCTCTCCTCCTTTTTCATAGGAAGCAGTACTGTCTCTACCGTATAACCATCCTGACATGCAAAAAGGTACTTGATACTCCCGTCGCTACTCACCTCTTTACGTACGATAGTCAAAGGATTGAT
The DNA here is from genome assembly GCA_024762235.1 of Sulfurospirillum sp. Lineage (GTDB taxonomy): Bacteria > Campylobacterota > Campylobacteria > Campylobacterales > QNZT01 > QNZT01. The sequence continues at coordinate 16,798 of JANTHT010000003.1, read as the reverse complement.
GATATACTTATCTTCTAACGCTTTTCTGAGATCCTTTGGAAGATTTTTCATCTCTTCAAAATCATCTACATAGTGTTGATAAACCCAGTTGAAGATCTGTTTGGCTCTGAACGACGGTTTGACGATATCAGAAAGCTCCTCTTTCGTATAATCGAGTATAGTATTTTTCACTTTTTCAACGCTTTATATTTATTGACTACATAAGCCATTAACTGCTGTTTGGCCTCTTCATGATGTTTTATAAAATCCTCATGCGCTGCTTCATTACAGTAATTTGTCACGACAAATATCCCCAGCACCGGGATACTAAACTCCTGTGAAATTTTCAAAACGGAAAAAAATTCCATATTTTCCAGTTCAATCTTATATTTTCTGAACGATTGCACAAGACTAAAATCAGTTGAAATATAGTTACTACAATTGACAATATCTTTAGTTTCACGTGAAACGTCACTATCTTTCTGATACGCTTCTATCACATTATCGAGAGGGGTGTATGCTCTGTTCTCAAGAAATGCCAGTTCGATATTTGAGGCAACCGATGTTTCGACAATATCAAATGGTTTATACTTTCCATAGCTTCCTGCACTACCGATAAAGATTAGAAATTCAGGTTTGTCAAAAAGCGCCATCCTTGTCAAATGCATCGCGCTTTCGATCAAGCCTACTCCGATAGGCGTAGCAAATGGAAAAGTTTCATTGTTTCCTGCACAGACAAACATCGTCTACATCCTTACAGGAATCTGTTGCGCATGCAGATAGCGTTTCAGATCCATGATATCTATCTCCCGAAAATGGAAGATAGAAGCAGCCAGTGCAGCGTCGGCATGTCCTTCTACAAAGGCATCTTTAATGTGTTGCATCGTACCTGCACCACCACTTGCGATCACAGGAATAGGAACGACGTCACTGACAGTACGGTTGAGCGCGTTGTCAAAACCGGCTTTGGTACCGTCTGCATCCATCGAAGTGAGCAGTATCTCACCTGCTCCCCTGTCGTATGCCTCTTTCGCCCATTCGACAGCATCGATACCCGTGTCGACACGTCCACCGTTGAGAAATATATGCCAACTCTCTCCAGTACGTTTTGCATCGATAGCAACGACGATGCATTGCGAACCGAAACGTTTGGCCCCTTCGTTGATAAAATCGGGGTTTTTGATGGCAGCAGAATTGACACTGACTTTATCACAACCTACATTGAGCAGATTGTAAATATCATCCAGTTTACGTATGCCTCCGCCAACCGTCAACGGTATAAAGACCTCTTTGGCAACCTCTTTCACGATATCGACAATCGTATCCCGGTTTTCATGACTTGCTGTGATATCCAGAAAAGTCAACTCATCCGCGCCCTCTTCGTTGTAACGCTTAGCCACTTCGACCGGGTCACCTGCATCGCGCAAACCGACAAAGTTGACACCCTTGACCACCCGTCCATTATCTACATCCAGACAGGGGATGATTCGTTTTGCAAAATAGTCCATAATTACTCTTTGGTTTGATATAGTTGTATTGCTATGATAGTATCACATGCTGAATAAAAGGAGATTGAGAAATGTGTGAGGCAAAACCGCCTTCTACGCGGATCGCAAGGGATGCTATACCCTTTTGATCTACGTATAGGATAAGTGCTATAGTTTATTGTGAGAAACGAGTCTCTTAATCTCTTTTTCACAACTTGCATTATGTTGTTCCTGACCATTCAGTGTAGTCGTGATATCTGTACAGGAAACTGTTTCGGATTCAACCATGCCTATATCTTTTGCAAAATAGAGAGATTCGCTACTCTCTTTGTGATACTTGATTGAAATATTTGCACCGTCATTCGAACCATCAGCACTGTTTTTACAGGAGAGTTCGAGTATATCGCTATATTCTATGTCGTCTATCATTTTGGTATCGATATGTTTGACAAATTTGCATGCGACTTTATCAACGATGGGAATTTTATCTTCCGTCCTGTTTGTCGAACTGACGACCATATAATCTCCCGGATCAATAAAACGTGCGATAGCGATACCACTAGTATTTGCATCCTCTTTCTCTACGATACGGTCAGACCTTATGTCGTAAATTTCCTCAATCTCATCCTGACCATTGCGCAGTGTGATTTGTGTGCCGTTGATATCATACTTTTCGGAGTATGTGGATCTGTCAGGATCGCCCTTGAAGCGTTTCTCGCCATCTTTATTCTCATATGTTTCGACGCTGTAGAGATTGATCGCATTTGTTGAGGGGATCATATATTTTAGAAAATCATATGCCGCAGAAGTTTTGTAGTTGACAGTAGCATCGAATGAAACTCCCGTATCGTTTCCTCCACCGCCACATCCGCTAAACAGAAGTACTGCTGCAAGAGTTGCCTGACTTAATTTTATATACATAACATTATCCTTGATTATTGACTTTAAAATAGATAATAACAGAATAAATTAAATATATGATAAAAAAATGCTATTTAATCTGATTGATCCATGTGAAAATATCTTCAAAACCTTTCAGAAGCCCCTCGCGATGTGACGATGGAGGCAGCGCTTTGGCTTCCTGATACCGTTTCTGTATCAAGAGAAGGAGTTCATCATAGAGCCTTTTCTCCTTTTGCATGTAGAAGTAGCATAGTTCATCAACCCACTCATACACCTGTACAACGCCCTTGCGATATTTCTGATCCTTTTTCAGCGTTTTATTGTGAAAGGTATATGGGGTTTTGTTGACATAGCAAAACTGGCTCAGTGCTTCGAGAAATTCTCTGGTGGAACGTTTCATAACTCACCTCCTGTCTTGACGATATCGAGCGAATATTTTTCACGCAGATGCTGCAGACTCCGTGAGAGTCGGTTGGATGGATGATCCCGGTCGAAATCGAGCAGGGATAAAGTCGCATGTTTCTGATAGGTAAAGTTACTGACCGACATGCTGATTTTGGTCGCACATCCACCGAAAGTATCACACGCAGCGAAGAGTGTCTGAAACGTCTCTTTGCAGAGTTGTTCGCTGAAGAGGCGATCCTGGGTAATGCGCTGCTTCATGCGTACACCGTTGTCATAGTTTATTTTGAGATAGTAAGATGTCGGATTGACACGGTGACGAAGAACAAGAAATACGATATGCCTCGCAAGTATCAGCACACGGCGCAACACCTCTGTTTTATCGCAGATGGGATCGAATGTACGGCTGATACCGATCGATTTGCGGTCGTTGCGGAAAGAGACACCTTCGCCGTCATCACCGACAATACGATGATAAAGCACTCTTCCCGGTTTTTTCCAACTGTAAAAGAGCTCTTTGGCACGACTCGCTTCGCCGAGTGTACGGATGAAATGCTTCTCCAGACGTCTTGCAAAACCCCGTCCAATACCCGGAAATTCCTGAATCGGCACATCTTCGATAAAAGCAGGGATCTCCTCCTCCCTTACCATATGTATACCGTTGGGTTTCGCATGTTTGGTAGCCAGTTTGGCAATCCATTTCGCCGAAGAAATACCAATAGAGATTGGAAGATGAAATCTATGCCATATCTGCGCTTTCAAATGCGCCGCATAGGCAAAAACCTCCTCTTCGCCTACCCAACCGTTAAGGTCACCGAAAAATTCGTCTATACTGAACTGTTCGACCTGCGGAATCTGCTCTTTTAGAAACAGATGCAACCTGTGCGAAAGGTCATGATAGAGCAGATAATCCGGCACCAGTACCTCCATATCGGGACAAAGACGCAATGCCTGTGCCAGAGGCATACCCGTTTTAACCCCTCTGGCTCTCGCTTCATAGCTTGAAGTAACAACAATTCCCCTGATCCTGCGGTTTCCTTTGACTCTGTGATCCACAAAAAAGCGTTCAAAGTCATTTTGTCCGGCATTGTAAAAGACCGGGTTGACAAAAGCGCCATGATTGCTGTTATACAGCTTGATACCCACCTTCTCTTTTTCGAAGATTTTCAGATTGCTTCTGCCGCCTACCGCAACAGGACGGTTATTGAGAGATAAATCACGACTTCTGTGTGCAGATACGAAAAAAGTATCGAGATCCATATGTAGCAGCATGTGTCACTCCTCATGAACTTAAAAGAGGAATTATAATTCATTTTGAAATATTATTTTTATTTTATTTCATTTTGTAATGTTTTATGGCATTAAAAAGTGGTGTAACGCTAGTTGCATGCAATGCGTTACGGGGTTTGCTGCGCTGTACCGAAGCCAATTTTTGGTTCTCATCCGATTGGAAAATATGCTGTTAAGTCATTTGATATTTTAGAAAGATGGCAGAGGGGATGGGATTCGAACCCACGATAGGTGTGACCCTATACACGCGTTCCAGGCGTGCTCCTTCAACCGCTCGGACACCCCTCTATCTGTGAAGAGGCGTATTTTATCATAATTTACTGAAATTTTTCACCTCATTTTCCAGAAATTCCAAAATTCGCTGCTGGATGAGCTGTGTCTCTTCGTCATCTTCACTACAGACAAGAAAACGCCGCAATTTTTCAATATCGACCTTCTCGCAGAAACGTTTGACATCTCTCAGTTCCGCATCAATCGCCAGAATCAATTCATTGAGATCGAGGCCGTTGTGCTGAATGATCTTTGTGACGTACTCTATCGTTGTCATGACAAAAACATCGGCTCTCGCTTCATCATCCGGATAGATCTCCCGGGCTACCTGATTAAGAAGCTCCTTTTCACAACTATCCACATGCTTGTTGGCACCTATAATTGCAGCGAAGAGCTTGGCACGAAACTCAAGTGAACTGTTATGGTAGAGAAAGAGATCCCTGAAAAATGTCAGAAACCATATCTTCAGTTTTTTCATACGCACGCTGATACACTCCCTTTTAATTGTTCAGAGGATACGATTGTTAGAGGTGCCCTTAAGTATAGATAGGCTAAAATCCCTCTCCAGCACTGAGAAAGCGTCGGCTTTTTGAGTGCTCTCCTTAAGACCTGTGCAACGCCGGTTCAGGGCAACGCGCCAGGGTGGGAACACAGCAACGCACCCTGTTCCGGCGGGTGCCGCAGGAACCTTGAGGGGAGTCTTCTAACTTACGCTGAAATAGCTCTCGATCTCTTTCGCCAGCCTGTAAAAATCGACCCCGTTGACAACACCCTTCTCTTGAATCTTTTTGAGCGTCTCCTCTTTTCCCTTGAATAGTTCATTTGACTTGACACCATGGTAGATCGAAATCGTCGCTTCGATAAAAGCCGCCAGTCTGTCTCCCGCTTTGAGTGCATATCCGTCGATGGCGTTGCAATAATCTTCATTATAGCCCGCCAGAGAGTCGACCACCTCTATCTTGTCGATATAGATCTTGTTCAGGAACTCATCTTTCTCATTCTCTCCGTAGATGCCCAGCAGATAGGAGAACGCATCCTGTATCTGCGCCGGTATCAGCGGCAGGATCTCGTTCTGTATCTTTTCGATCTCAAAAGCGCTGATGATATCGTCCAGACCGCTGACCGAGTATTTGACGGGGGTGATGATATCTTTGGTCAGCGCTTCGGGCAGATCATGGAAGAGGGCGCAGAAGAAGTTGTTTTCGAGCCGCTTTTCACACGCACCCACATGACGTGAATAAAAGTACGCAAACATCGCAACAGTCAGCATGTGGCCCAGTACCGATGTCTCAGGGATACGCGGTGTCTGTGCCCACCGCTTCTGAAAGCGAAGCCTGCCACTCAGATCGATAAACCGGGAGAGCTTTTTGTTAAGGGCGATCTTCCGCACACCGATCAGTTCATAGTAATCTTCCATCTCGTCATCGACAGCGTTTTTGACATCTTCGATATCGTTGAGGAACTGGCTCGTCTGGTAGATGATCGAAAACTCCCAGCGTGTCGAGAGGTAGGAAGCCGCTTTGAGGATGAAACGCTCCCTCTCATAGTAGCGCTCATCCAGCAGAAACGATTCGAAACGCTGTAAAAACGCACCCTCTTCGATCGGCGAAAGATCCTCTCTGAGCTGTTCGATCACCCAGCTGTTGAGTTCCTCTTTTTTCTTTTGCAGGATCTTTCGAAAAACGTCAGGACGCATGTCGGTCACGACGACACGTCGCAAAAACTCGAAAATCCCCGCCTCGATGAGATGGTACATGTTGATCTCGTCATCGTTCTCGATTTTAGCAAGAAAGTAGGCGATGACAAATTTGTGCGCCTGCTTGTCCAGCTCCACCAGATCGACCATCCGGGGATAGTCGTTCCAGCGCTGTATCGATGCGGCGGAGAAGAGGAGTTCGACGAGTCTGGGAGTGATCATCTGACGATTTTGTCGCTGTCAATCTCTATGATGGTGTGGACATTGCCTCTTGGGTTGAAGTCCGCGACAATCTTCATCCATTTCGGAGAGAGTTTGGCATCTAAGGTATCGTAGATCTCGTTGGCGCTATCCTCATGGCTGATGTGTCGCGTCATAAAGGAGTTGATGTAGAGCTTGAGCGCCTTGAGTTCGACGACCCATTGATCGGGAATATACTCCAGATAGATCGTCGCAAAATCGGGATATCCCGAACGGGGACATAGTGCCATAAATTCGGGCAGCGTGATCTTGATCAGGTAAGCTTTGTCATGCTTGTTGGGCCAGATTTCGAGATCTTTGTCAACATCGAAACTCCTGATCTCTTTTTCACCATATTTCACACGCGCTCCTTAGACATCCAGATGCTTCACATCCTTGGCATGCTCCTGGATGTAGTTACGGCGCGGTTCGACTTCGTCACCCATGAAGAGCACGAAGGTATCGCTGGCAGCTGCGGCATCGTCGATCGTGATACGCAGCAGTGTACGGTTCTCGGGATCCATCGTCGTCTCCCAGAGCTGCTCGGGGTTCATCTCACCCAAACCTTTGTAGCGCTGGATATAGGCGCCTTTTTTGGCATTTTTCTCGATCTCGTCGAGCATCTCGAGCAACGTTTTGTTCGACTTCCCGATATCCCACTCCTGGATCTTATTGTTGATATAGACCGCTTCGGTAAAGAGCGGATTGGCAAAGAGGGCGTCGTTGATACGAATCTCTTCCAGCCCTTCCATCGTCTGGATATAGAGATGCACCTCCTCTTCGCTGATCTTTTTGTTCAGGATGTTGAAACCGAGCGATTCGATATACTCCGCCAGTTTCTGATAGAGCGCATCCCCTTTTAGTGCGATCAGATCGGGGTTTTCGATCAGGTACTGTACCACTTCGATGACATGAAAGCGCTTCTCCAGCTCTTTGAGAACGCTTCGGTAAGCCGAAACGACTTTGAAGAGTTCGAGCATATCTTTGGCGCCCAGCTCCTTCTCTTCGATCGATTCGATACCGTTTTCGATCAGAAATTCACTCAGCGCACGGTCATCTTTGAGATAGATCTCTTTTTTCCCTTTTTTGAAGCGGTAGAGCGGTGGCTGCGCGAGATAGACATACCCTTTCTCCAGCAGCGGCGTGAGAAAACGGAAGAGAAACGTCAACAGCAGTGTCTGGATATGGCTTCCGTCGACGTCGGCATCGGTCATGATGATCACTTTGTGGTAACGCAGCTTCTCTTCATTGAACTCTTCACCGATCCCGCATCCCAGCGCGGTGATGATATTGGTGATCTCGTCAGATTTCAGGATCTTGTCCAGACGGCTCTTTTCGACATTGAGGATCTTACCCTTCAGCGGCAAAATTGCCTGAAAGACACGGTCCCTGCCCTGCTTCGCGGAACCGCCCGCGGAGTCACCCTCCACCAGGTAGAGCTCCGAGATCTCCGGGTCTTTACTCTGGCAGTCGGCCAGCTTTCCGGGCAGTGTGCCTACTGTGATCGTATCTTTGCGTCGTGTGAGATCTCTCGCCTTTTTCGCCGCTTCACGGCCCCGTGCCGCCGCGAGCGCCTTTTGCATGATCGCTTTGGCTTCGATCGGATTCTCTTCGAAGTATTTGGTCAGATATTCGTTGACCATCTTCTGTACCAGCGGGCGGACATAGGAGGAGCCCAGTTTGCCTTTGGTCTGCCCTTCGAACTGCGGCTCCGGTACACGCACACTGACGACTGCGATCAACCCCTCTTTGACATCTTCACCCGTGATCTTCGTATCTTTTTCACGTTGTGCGGCATTGTTGTTGACATACTTGACGATCGCACGTGTCAGTCCCGCGCGGAATCCCGCTTCATGCGTACCGCCCTCGGGTGTTTTGATGTTGTTGACAAAAGAGAGCAGCTTCTCATGGTAGGAGGTGTTGTAGAGCATCGCGATATCAACTTCGATATCTTCCATCGCCTCTTCCATACGTATCGGCTTTGTGATGGCATCCGCTTTGTTGAGATCCTCCACAAACTGTCTGGTACCGCCCTCAAAGTGATAGACCTCCTCTTTTCCTTCACGATTGTCCCTGAAAGTGATCGAAATGCGCGGATTGAGGTAGGCAAGCTCTTTGAAGCGTCTGGCGAGGATATCGTAACTGAACTCTGTCACCTCGAAGATGGTATCGTCTGGCCAGAATTCGATCGTCGTACCGGTGCGGTTGGTGGTCCCGACCTCTTCGAGCGGCATCGTCGGGATCCCCTTCTCGAACTCCTGATAGTACTTCTTCCCGCCGCGGTTGATTTTGAGAATCAGCCTTTTGGAGAGGGCGTTGACGACCGAAACACCGACACCGTGCAGACCGCCGGAGACTTTGTAGGTATCTTTGTCAAATTTTCCGCCCGCATGCAGCACCGTCAAAACGACGGTAGCGGCAGAAATCTTCTCGGTGGGATGGATATCCACAGGGATACCGCGCCCGTTGTCGGAGATGATCGCAGACCCCTCCGGTGTGATCTCTACAGTGATCTTGTCACAAAAACCGGCCATCGCTTCATCGATGGAGTTGTCGACCACTTCGTAGATCATGTGGTGCAGACCGCCGATGTTGGTATCGCCGATATACATACCGGGGCGTTTGCGTACCGCTTCGAGTCCCTTCAGGACTTTGATATTGCCGGCTCCGTAATCTTTTTGCATTCTGTTCCTCTTCTTTTTGTTACAGCATGATAGGCATCACGACTGTGATAAAATTGTCGCTCTGGAGGGTGAAAGGCAATGTCGAATCGTTGATTTTGAGCTGAAACATATCCTGTTCCACATGTGTCAGAAAATCGAGCATATAACGGCTGTTTACCGCCAGCACGATCTCCTCTTCGAGTGAGGCTTCAAAAGGCATTTCCGTCTTCGCTTCGATATTGTCTTCTCCAAGACTTTCAAATATTATAGCATGATTTTGAAAAGTTAACTTCACTTCATGTGAAATCGTTGCAATCTGCTTCATATGGGAGATCATCCGGTCACGGTTGACGGAGAGTTCGACTTTGTACTCTTTCGGGATGATGCGCTTGTAGTCGGGATATTTACCGTTGATCAGTTTGGTGAAGAAGATAAAATTTTCCGATCGTATGAGCAGGGTGTTTTCATCGTAGAAGATCTCCATCTCGTCGAAGAAGAGTTTCTGGATCTCGGCAATCGCTTTTTTGGGGATGATCAGCGCGATCTCTTTGTCGATACTCTTTTCGAGCGTCACGATGGCCAGGCGTCTGGTATCTGTCGCAACGAAGTGAATGCTCTCTTCACTGAGATCGATCAATGCACCGTTGAGTTCATATTTTGGATTGTTGGTATCGATAGCGGGAGAGATTTTTTTGATAGAGTGAAGAAAAGCGACTGGTTCTATCTCGAAACGGGCTTTATTGTCTATTTCCGGAAAGAGAGGATACTCTTCGGCATTGAACATGGGAAGTTTGAATTTTGACTTTTCCTGTTCTATATAGAGAAAACTATCTTCTGTTTTGAGCAATATCTCTTCATCTTTGAGAATTTTGACGATATCGAGCAATTTTTTACCGTTGGCTGTAGCCATACCCGGTTGTGTGATGGAGACATTTTGAGAGTGCATAGAGAGACCGATCTCGAAATCGGTCGCTTTTACTTCCAGTCTCTCCCCCGTAGCATCTAAAAGCACATGGGAAGTGATTTGTGATGCATCCTTTTTTTCCAGAAAACTCTGCGCATTGATTAGAATATGTTCCAAAACATTTTTGTTGATATGTATGATCATGGCTCTTCCCTTCTATATTATTATTTTTGTAGTTTTAGTAGTAGGTGTGCGTGAATAGGTGAATAACGCTGAAAATGCCGATGAATTGGTGCTTTGATACTTTTTCATTTCTCTTTTTTTATTCACTTCATTTCACCTGAAACCGATTTGGCTGATGTTATTTTACTCTTTAACGCTTCGACTTTGATTTTGAAATTCTCATCCGTTTTGAGAAGTTTGTTGATCGTTTTCATTGCATGGGAGACGGCGGTATGATCTTTGAGTCCAAAAAATTCCGCCAGATCTTTCATCTTGTTTTCGGGCGTGAGTGTTTTGGCCAGATAGATACCGATGCGTCTCGCTTCGACGATAGGCCGGCTGCGCTTCTTCGACTTAATATCGGACGGTTTGATATTTAATTCACGTGCGATGACTCTGATAATATCGTCCAGGGTGATATCGACCGCTCTGTCTTTGATGAGATCTTTCATCACTTCCGTGGCGAAATCGATCGTGATTTTACGGGAGAGAAGGTTGGCATGGGCGTTGAGGTAGATGATGGCACTCTCGATTTCCCGGATATTGTCTTCCATATGGATAGCGATATAGTGGATCACTTCGTCGTCGAGGTGGATATTGTCCATCTCGCACTTCTTTTTGATGATGGAGATCTTGGTCTCGAGGCCCGGCGGCTGGACATCTGCCATCAGACCCCATTCAAAGCGGCTTGTCAGGCGCTCCTCGAAGCCCGCGATCTTCTTGGGAGGTTTGTCGGAGGAGAGGACGATCTGTTTTTTGAGATTGTAGAGTTCGTTGAAGGTGTGAAAAAACTCCTCCTGCGTCTGCTCTTTGTTGCTGAGAAACTGTATGTCGTCGATGAGCAGAAAGTCGCACTGGCGGTACTTCTGTCTGAATCGGTCCATCGTCTGGTTGCGGACATTGTAGAGAAAATCGTTCAGGAACTGTTCACTGGTGGTGTAGATGACAGTGAATCCCCGGCTGATGGCATAGTTGCCGATCGCCTGCATCAGGTGGGTTTTGCCCAGACCGCTCCCCCCGTAGATGAAGAGCGGATTGTACTGCTGTCCCGGTGATTTTGCAGCGGACCTGGCAGCGGCGAAAGCGAGCTGGTTGGAGGAGCCGACAACAAAATTTTCAAAAGTATATGATGTATTTAAGAGTGTGGAAACAGTTTTGGGTGTCGTTGCAGAAGGTTTGGTCACAGGGTTATTCACATCTTGTCGTGAGGAGTGATACTGTATGACGACAGTGGGTGATTTGCCTGTCAGCGACTCATAGATATGTGCGATTTTATTTGCGTATTTGGTCTGTATCCAGCGCACAAGCAGTTGATTGGGTACCAGAAAAACGAGCATGTCGGAGCTTGATGCTTTTTCATCGTAACGAAGATGCCGGATGTATCGCTGATACTCATCGGGTGAAATTTCACTTTTCAGGAGGTCGAGTACTTGCTGATACAACATAAGCGAACCTCCTTTATTCACATCAAATGCAAAGATGTGAATATTTTAGCAAAAGTAAACTAAAATAGCCTCTTCAATCTCGAAAACAGAGCCATTGCGAGACTCTTTTCACATGCCGGTCTCTACAGGCTTTTCATCATGACATGTGAATAAGTCAAGAAGCAAAAAATTTAAGTTGAAATTAACCACGATAGCTACTTTTTCACATTGTGAAAAGTATGTGAATAGTGTGAAAAAGGCGACAGAAACGTATGGTCATACTCGGTATAGATCCAGGCAGCATCAACTGCGGATATGCTTTATTAGAAAAAACTAAAAACAGAACAATACTTCTTGAGGCAGGTCTCATCAAAATCAAGACCAAACTGCTGCAGGAGCAGATCGTAGAGCTGGTGGAGGGATTCGATACCGTCATACGGGGTAAAACGATCGATGAGGTGGCGATCGAAGATATCTTCTATGCCTACAACCCCAAAACGGTGATCAAACTGGCGCAGTTTCGCGGCGCTTTAAGTCTGAAAGTGTTGCAGGAGATCGGAAACTTCAGCGAATATACACCGCTTCAGGTGAAAAAAGCGGTAACCGGCAACGGCAAGGCGAAAAAGGAGCAGGTCGCTTTCATGGTCAAAAGGATTTTAGGCATCAAACAGGAGATCAAACCGCTCGACATCACCGATGCGATCGCCGTAGCGTTGACACATGCCCAGAGGATACGGTAAAGTTTTATTGTTAAGAGCCGATTTAGTCAAAAGATCAGAGAAAAAGGCTCAAGATGGTAAAAAAAATTGTATTGACGGGATTGTTGGTTGCGGGCGCACATGCAGATATCGATTATCAGGGGACATCTCTGGGTGTGCAGGCTTCTCTGTTTGGTGCAGGAGCGGGTATCAAAGCCAAATTAGGTGACTATTACGGTATCAGGGCCAGTTTCGATACATTCAGTTATAAGGATTATGAAGCGGAGAGTGAGACCAGAAAGTATAATTTGGATTTGAAACTGCAGGATATGATGCTGATAGGGGCTTATCACCCCTGGGCGGGCGCTTTCAATCTTCAGGGAGGTGTAATCGTCAACAACAGTGCGCTTGACGGCGAAGTGACGCCCAACGCCAGAGGAGCGGATCGTATCGAGTTCGACTTCAAAAACAAACACTACAGTTATGCAATCTCCGAATTGGGTGCCATCGATACCAGAGTCGATTTTGACCCTGTGGCACCCTATGTCGGGTTCGGGTGGGACACATCGTTTGACAAGAAAAAGGGATTTGGTTTTATCTTCAATGTCGGTGTGGCCTATCAGGGATCTGCGACAGCCAGCTATCGATTGAAATATGGTCCTGCACTAGACATCGACCGGCGTATTGCCACAGAGGCAGCGGATATTCCGGATGGTCCGCAAAAAGAGGCAAAGATCAAAGAGATTACCGATGAGGTCAATACCAGAAAGGAGCAGATCGAAGCGGATTTGAAAAAGGATATCGATGCCGAGATGCTCTCTCTGCAGGAAGAGTTGGACAAATATCAGTGGATACCCTACGTCGGGATCGGTTTTAACTACAAATTTTAAAGATTTTGGTATCCTTTCAAAAAGCCGACGAAAGGATACCTATGCGAAACATTTTAGACTATTTTGAACAGTTGACTCAGATTCCCCACTGCTCCAGCGATGCCGATGCGCTCAGAGATTTTCTGATCGATTTCGCTTCGCGGTACGGCTACAGTGTGCAGCATGACAGTGCGGGCAATATCCTCGCTTCCAAAAACTCTCCGAAACTGGCTTTTCAGGCGCATTACGACATGGTATGTGTCGGCAGGGCTCCGCAGATAGCAACCTATGAAAAAGAGGGATGGCTCTATGCCAGAGAGTCTACGCTGGGTGCCGACAACGGTATCGCGGTGGCGATGATGATGGCGCTGATGGAGGAGGGCAGGGCGTGTGAATTTCTCTTTACCGCAGACGAAGAGGTGGGACTGGTGGGTGCCAACGCCCTCTCGTTCGATCTCAAAAGCGACTACATGCTCAACCTCGACAGTGAAGATGAAGCGGAAGTTTACATAGGGTGTGCGGGCGGGGTCGATGTTTTTGCCGGGAAGCGCTATGAGATGGAAAAAAGCGAAGCACCATTTTACGAAGTGACGGTTTCGGGACTGCCGGGCGGGCACTCGGGTGTGGAGATTCACAAAAACATCCCCAATGCGATCAAGCTGTTCGGTCACTATGCCCAAACGCATAATTTGAAGATTGCCTCGATCGATGCGGGAGAGCGGATCAACTCGATACCGACGCATGTCAGGGCGGTGGTCAGCGGCAATGGATCGCTGCCGCAGGCGGAGCATATCTCTGTCAGAGAAATGGCGAAGTCAGAGGTACCGGGTCAGGTGATCGACGGCAGCAGTGAAGTGATCGAGATGATCGAAAAGTGTCCCCATGGTGTACTGGCGATGCACGAAACACTCGGCATCCCCGATCGCAGTGTCAATCTGGCACTCCTCTCCCTGAAAGATGGCCTCTGCAGCTTCGCCACCTCAGCCAGAGCGATGGATGCAGCGGGGCTCGATGCGGTGGAGCACACCATGCGTGACTTTTTCACCCGATACGGCTATAGCGTGCGCAGCGAAGGGAAATATCCCGCCTGGAAGCCGGAGATCAACGACTTTTCACGGCTCGTATGTGAAAAAGTCGCGTCGGTGTTTGGCGCATGCGACTACAAAGCGATTCATGCAGGGCTGGAGTGTGCCGTTCTCTCCGACAAATATCCGAAGATGCAGATCGCGTCGATCGGTCCCAATATCCGATCGCCTCACTCTACACACGAGCATGTGGAGATCGCCTCGGTCGAAAAGACATATCGGGTGGTTAGAAAAATTGTGGAGTCGCTGTGTGCGTAAGATCGTTTCGGTTCTGATTCTGGCGCTCATGATCGCGGGGTGCGCTCCCAAAGTGGCCAATACCTGGCAGGAGCGCATTGTCAAAGCGCCCGAAGAGACGATACCGCTGCATGTCAAAACGTATGGTTCTGGCAAGCCTGTGGTATTGTTGCATGGGTTTGGGGCGAGCGGCTATAGTTTCAGCCGCATCATCCCTGCGCTTTCGAAACATTATAAAGTCTATGCAGTCGACCTCAAAGGATTTGGAGATTCTCCAAGGCCCGACGACCACCGCTATTCGGTCTACGATCAGGCGGTGCTGGTGGAGCGTTTTCTTAAAACACATCATCTCGATCATGTGATAGTGATCGGCCACTCCTACGGAGGCGGTGTCGCGCTCTCACTGGCACTGATGAATCCGGCACGCATCGATAAAATGGTACTGATCGATGCAGCAGCATACGCGCAGCAACTCCCCAAACTGATACGCTGGCTGCAGATTCCGGTTGTCGGGCCACTTGCTTTCTATCTGCTGCCCGCTTCATATGAGGTAGAGGACTCTTACCGGTATGCCTTTTACGATGATCGGAAAATTCCGAAAGATATCGTCAAAGTCTATACCGAAAACCTCCGCAAGCCCGGTGCCAAAAGGGTTTACCTGGAAGCAAGTCATGTGCTGATTCCTGAAGATATCGATTGCGTATCGCAATACTATCGTCAGATTAGGATACCGACACTCATCCTGTGGGGTGCGAACGATATCGTCATACGCCCTTCCCGGGCTTACCGTTTGCACAGAGACCTGCGCAACTCCAGATTGATCATGATCCCTCATTGCGGGCATATCCCCCAAGAGGAGTGTCCCGAAGCAGTTGTGAAGGCATTGGAAAAATTTATGTTAAAATAGCGCAGAGGAGATAGCGATGCGTTATGTATGGGGTTTGCTTTTAGGGTGTATAGGTGGTCTGTCGGCGGATCAAAACCTGCTGGCGTTGCAGTATCGCGGGGTGACGTTGCAGATGGATGGCAACAGAAGTTACCATATCGAACGGATCGAACCGTTTGCATGCATGGAAGTGGGGATCACACCCGAAAATCTCTTTCTCCATCCCGAGCGCCTTCCCAAAGCATGCCGACATACCGTCATCCGGACACTCGGTGCTATCCAGCCGATGCAGATCGATCCGAAGATCAAAACGGTGGGAGAGCTGGAAGTGCTCGATTTTCTGGAAAAGATGCAAAAAGAGCCCGGCGGTTATATATTGGTCGATGCACGCAAAGCGCAGTGGTACCGGATGCTTACGATTCCCGGAGCAGTGAATATTCCCTATACCGAGATCCGTTACGATGCCGACTTTCCCGAAGAGCATGTACGGCTGTTACAACTGCTTCGAATCGTCAAAAGCAAAAAGGAGTATGACTTTTCCCGTGCAAAAAAGGCGCTGTTTTTCTGTAACGGTGCATGGTGCGTGCAGTCGGTCAAAGCGATCCGCTATCTGACAGAGATGGGATACCCTAAAGAGAGACTGCTCTGGTATCGGGGCGGGATGCAGGATTGGATTTCGATGGGATTCAGGGGTGTGAAACCTTCAGAAAATCGGTAAAGAGGTATTTGTGATCCTCCGGCAGGTGATCGTAGAGGGCGAGGGCGAGTTCGCGGATCTCCCAGAGGGCCGATTTGTCGCTCCTGAGAGAGATGAAGTTTTGCAGGCTTCTGGCGTTGATGGTCCATGTCAGTTCAGTTTTGTAGGATTCGGGCAGGCAGTATTTGGCTTTGTCGTTGGAAATACCACTGACCATCACCTGTCGCAAATTTTCCAGAGCACGGATACTCATCGCGTTTACCATCTCTTCATCGGTAAAGACCAGATATTTGGCGGCTCTCTGTATATCTTCAGTCGTGAAGGGGGCTTCATTTTTGAGTTCTTTGAGGGTATAGCGTGTGCTCTTTACCGAGAGAGATGCCATGCGGTGGCGGGCGAGTTCCTGCAAAAGAGCACGGGATATCCCCTGTATATAAAAGGTATAAACCAGATGTTCGAGTGTAGAGGCATGTTTGAACTTGTTCCCGACACGGTCGATCAGCGCCTGGTCTTTCTCTCCGCCGTTGTCGCTTTTGTCGAAACTCTGCCAGCATGTGCGGATAGCGTTGGCACAGACGATCAGCGGTGTGTGGTGCAGGAGGGTGATTTGCATGCGACTAAGTCCTAAGAGATTTTAGGACTTAGTATAGCGAAAATATGTTTTATTGTTTGAGCTGGAGGAGGGTGTTGAGCATCTGGTCGGAGGTGGTGATGGTCTTGGAGTTGGCCTGAAAACCACGCTGCACGACGATGAGCTGTGTCAGGGAACGGCTCAGATCTACGTTGGACATCTCCAGAGCGCTGGACTGTACGAACCCGCGCCCGCCTGCAGCTGCCTGACCGATG
>JANTHT010000002.1 GCA_024762235.1 Sulfurospirillum sp. | reverse complement strand
CATCTTTGAAGTTGAACATCTGTGCGTATGCCAGACCAAGATTGTAGTGCAAAACGGCGTCCCAGGGATATTTTTTGAGAGCGTCTTTGAAGATCGCCGCTGTCTCGTAGAGTCTGTGCCGGAGTGAAAAGTCGATCGCCCTGGCGATTTCAAGGTTGACCTGTGCGATATTTTTCCCGGTAACCAGATACGCCATCGCCGAATCGGTCTTGTCGATATCGATGTTCCTGACACCCTTTTTGATCGTTTTGAGGGCATTGTCGTAGAGCGAGAGTTTGTAGGGGGCAAAGTAGAAGAGGAGGGAAAATCTGTAGAACTTGTCGAGCAGCAGATTTTTTTTGAACACCTCCTGTGCGACAACAGGATCGAAGAGGGATTTTCTGAGTACCACTTTGATGGGATATATCTCCGTAGCGTTGGTCTCTTTCTGTGCCGCCTCCTCCATCAGATCGGCTGCCGTGGCGAGATTGCCCATACGGTTTTGTGTGATCGAGAGTGCCATTCTGGCCTGAGGCAGATGGTCGCCTATCTCGATCGCTTTCTTCAGGTAATCCGCCGCAATGGTGTATCGGCCGATATTTGCATAGAGCAGCCCGAGTGTAAAAAAGTTTTTGGCATCGTCGGCATGTTCGAGCATGTTGATTGCATTTTGCAGACTTTCATAAGAGGTATAGATCTTCGAACCTATGAAAAATTCGTTGTTGCGAAAATAGTCGGATGTCGGATGGGTGATCGATGCGAGTGTTTCGGGATAAGCGTTCTGGTAGTAGTTGATCAGTGTGTTGTAGTAGGAGAAGAGCGGTGAATCCTTTTTAAAGATCAGATACTCCCGCGCGAGTCGCAGATAGCGGCTGAAATCTCTTTTCTCTTTGAGATTGTAGGCACATACTGCCGCATTGAGCGCGCTTTCACATTTGAAGGCGTCGTCGAACGATGCTTTGTCGAAGGCGCTGATCGCTTTGGTGTAGTTGTGGTCTTTGAGGTGTGCCACACCGATATTGAACCAGGAAAGCGCTTCGTTGTAACGCGCGATCTTCCGGTAGAGGCGCAGTGCTTCCTCTTTCTTCCCCTCTTTGAAGCGCTTTTCCGCCTCTTTGAGCCAACTCTGTACCTGTGTGTTCTCTTTGGCGGGTTGCTCTTTTTGTATCACCTTTTCGACGATTTTGGTGGCGTTGACTTCCTGCGGCTTTGCAGCATGCTTCTTTTTCATATAGAGATAGAAGAAGATACCGGAGAGGATGGCGACACCCGCCATCAGCAGGATAATCAGCAGATAGAGGAGTTTGTTGTTCTGTTCTTTGTCGAGTCTCTCCTCGACATCCTGAGGTGTGGCGGCAAGCGTCTCCTCTTCGAGCGTCTCTTCGTCTTCGTCGTCGAGGTTGAGAAACTCTTCTTCTGCCATCTCTCAGTCGCCTTTAGGGCATATACTTTTTCAGGATTTCGGGAATCGTGACGGTGCCGTCCTCATTCTGGTAATTTTCCATGATCGCGATGAGCGTCCTGCCCACGGCGAGTGAAGAGCCGTTGAGTGTATGGACGGGCAGATTTTTTTTACCCTCTCTGTAGCGGATGCGGGCACGTCGGGCCTGAAAGGCTCGGGTGTTGGAGATGGAGCTGATTTCACGGTAGCGGTTCTGTCCGGGCAGCCACACTTCGATATCGACCGTCTTTGCCGCCGAAAAACCCAGATCGCCGCCGCAGAGCAGCATGAGACGGTGCGGCAGCCCCAGCGAGGTGAGCAGGTCACTCGCGCAGGCGACCATCTCGTCAAATACCGCATCGCTCTGATCGGGTGTCGTGACGGCGACCAGCTCCACTTTGTCGAACTGGTGCTGACGGATCATGCCTCTGGTATCGCGACCGGCACTGCCCGCCTCTTTGCGAAAACATGCCGTGTAGGATGTCAGTTTCGCGGGCAGCTCCTCTTTGGTGAGGATCTCGTCGCGAAAGAGGTTTGTGACGGGGACTTCGGCGGTGGGTATCAGGTAGAGCGGTTCCTCCTCGATCTTGAAGAGATCCTCTTCGAACTTGGGAAGCTGGCCGGTACCGATCAATGAGTCGCGGTTGACGAGGTAGGGGACACAGACCTCTTCGAAACCTCTGTTGTGGTTGAAGTCGAGCATGTAGTTGATCAGGGCACGCTCCAGTTTTGCAGCACCATTTTTGAGGACAGAAAAGCGGCTTTTGGCCAGTTTGACACCCCTCTCGAAGTCGATCCATTCGGGGGTGATCGCCAGATCCCAGTGCTCTTTAGGCGTGAAGGAGAAGGTTGTGGGTTCGAGTACGCGTTTGAGCTCGACGTTATCCTCTTCACCGTCGCCTTCCGGTACGTCATCGTCGGGTATATTAGGAATACTAAGTGCGATCTCGTACATCTCATCTTCCAGAGTGCGTACGATCTCCTGTTCTACAGCGATCTTCTGTTTGATCTGCGAAAGCTCCTCTTTAAGTCCGGCGATATCTTTTCCCTCTTTCTGATACTGTGGGAAGAGCTTGCTTTTGGCATTTTGCTCCGCCTGGAGGGCTTCGAGGATCTTGCGTTGCTCTTTGAGTTTCAGGGAGATTTCACGCAGCCTCTCCAGCACTGTTTCATCCACTTTTTTCTTGCGCAGTTTGGTCGCGATCTTTTCGAAGTCGTTTTGTAACTCTTTTAAATCAAGCATGCTGCTCCTTATCTGTAGATACCGACGGCATCACGGATGACGGCGATCTTTTCACGGGCGATGGCCGAAGCTTTTTTCGCACCTTCGTCGAGAATCTCGCGTACTTCCTCTTTATGGTCGAGGTAGTAGGCGCGCCGCTCCATCGCTTCCGCGAAGTGCTTCTGTATCAGCTCGGCGAGATAGAGCTTGAAGTGTCCGTGTCCCTCACCGCCTCTGGTGTAGCGCTCCTGAAGCGCTCTCTGCCCCTCTTCGTCCAGAAAGAGTTTACAGAGGTTGTAGACGTTGCAGTTTGCATATTCTTTAGGTGCTTCGAGCGGGACCGATTCGGTGACGATCTTGCCGATCTGCTTTTTGAGCTGTTTGGGCGTGCAGAAGAGGTCGATCGTGTTGCCGTAACTTTTGCTCATCTTCGCCCCGTCTGTGCCGGGAACGCTCTGGACGTTCTGATCGACTCTGAATTCGGGGAGGATGAAGATATCTCCCTTTTCATTGTTGAACTTCTGGGCGATGTCACGGGTGATCTCGACATGCTGAATCTGGTCTTTGCCCACCGGGACCACTTCGGCGTCGTAGAGGAGGATATCGGCCGCCATCAGCACGGGATAGGAGAAGAGGGCATGGTTGGGGGAGATCCCCTTCGCCACTTTGTCCTTGTAACTGTGTGCCCGCTCGAGCAGCCCCATCGGGGTATAGGCGGAGAGTATCCAGTAGAGTTCGAGCACCTCTTTGACATCGGATTGTACCCAGAGGGTCGATTTTTGAGGGTCGATACCGAGCGAGAGATAGGTGATCGCCGCATCGATGGTGTTTTCCCTGAGCGCTTCGGCATCTTTGAGCGATGTGAGCGCATGGTAGTTGGCGATAAAGATGAAGAGATCGCTCTTCTCCTGAAAATCGAGCATCTGTCTGATCGCACCGAAATAGTTGCCGATGTGCAGTGTACCGGAGGGTTGTATACCTGTTAAAACTCGCATGTATCTATGTGTGCCTTGAGATTGAAATAGAGAGATTATAGCGAAATATGTTGATTTTATGCTCAGCATGAGATCGGAGGGCGTATCGCCTGTAGTTAAAAAAATGTTTCATATGGTAAATAAAAAGATACTTTTTAACTAAAATTATAAAAAAGTAAAATAAAAATATCGTTTGTAGATAAAACTGACCGAATTAGAGTGTAGAAAATATGACGGAGTTTACCATGAAACTGACAAAATCTACACTCACTCTCAAAACGATCCTCCTCTGCGCCCTGTTGACACAGAGTGCTGTAGCGGCTTCCGGCGCCAACGGCGGCAATACCGATGGATTTGCGATGCCTTTGCAGGCGCTGGGACATCAGGATATCTCCAAAACTGTGCGTGTCACCGCAAAAACCATTTTGAGCAGTGCGGATAAAGAGCGTTTCTATGCGATGGGTGTCGACACGATCCTCTATGCCGGCGGGATGCACTACTACTTCTACCTTCCCGAGTCTCTTGCGCCGAAACTCCTCTCTGAACCCAAAATCTCAGGAATCAGTGAGATCGATCCTGCAAACCGGATGGAGAGTCTGCACAGCGGCGCACTCTCACTGCTGGGTGATGACGATATCGTCAAAGTGCATCTCCTTTTTCTCAAAGAGATGCGTCATGATGAAGTCGCTGCACTGCTGCAGCATGAGGGTATCGACGGTGAAATCATCAAAGTGACACCCCAGTTGCGCTCTGCCAGAATCAAGCTGCATTTGAGAGATTATAAAAAACTTTCGCATGTTCCGTTGATACAGTATATGGACAGGGTAGAGAGACTGCTTGCCACAGATTCTGTCACGCAGCTTCTGGAGACCAGAAATGCCAAGACAGCGAAACAGAGCAGTGTGACCGCTCTGTGGAGTGATCCCTACAATCTGGATGGCCGAAATATCGCAGTCGGTGTGGTAGACGGCGGTGCGGCACTGACGACCCATCAGGAGTTCGGTGGCAGGGTGCATGACCGCACGAGTGACGGAGAGGTCAATCTCCATTCGACGCATGTTACCGGTACGATCACCGCTGCCGGTGTCAATGCAAAGGCACGGGGTATGGCGAACGCGGCAGAAGTCTTCAACTACTCTTTTACAGATGACGCTTTCTCCGATGCGGTATTGAACATGTACAGTCAGGAGGATATACTCTTCTCCAACCACTCTTACGGTTACAGCTTGAAAGAGCGTCTCGGAGAGTATGATTCCGTTGCGGCGACACAGGATTTGACTGTCGCGAACAATCCCTACCTCAATATCTTCGAAGCGGCCGGTAACGACGGCATCGACGGCGACTATGCAGAGTACGGGATCATCAAGGGGCCGGGAAACTCCAAAAATATCCTGACCATCGGTGCGGTCAATACCAGAGGTGACAATGTCGCCGAGCTGAGCAGCACCGGACCGGTTCGCGACGGACGCATCAAGCCTGATCTCTGTGTCAGGGGAGAGTATGTGACCTCAACTTCGGGCGAGAGTGATACCTCCTATGTGATGATGAGCGGAACGTCGATGGCTGCGCCAGCTGCGACAGGCATGGGTGTACTCATCGCGCAGGCGTATAAAAGAGTCACCGGTGGATACGACATTCGACACGATACGCTCAAAGCGGTATTGATCAATACAGCGGATGATATCGCCAATCCGGGGCCCGATTATAAAGCGGGATTCGGACGCATCGATGCAAAAGCCGCCGTCGATACGATAGAGACGATCGCCGACAAACAACCGAAGGTGCATACTGATACCGTCAACCATACAGGCAGTAAACGATACAGCTTTACCATCACACACAGTGACTACTTCAAAGCTACGATTGCATGGGTCGACCCCGAGGCAGATCCGCGTGCCGCAGAGACACTGGTCAACGATATCGATATGGTGCTGCAAAAGAGTGACACCGGTGTGAAGTACTATCCCTATACACTCGATCCCGACCATCCGGCGCAGGTTGCCAGACAGGACCGCCCGAACCATGTGGACAATATCGAGCAGATCGAAGTGCGAAATCTCCCCGCGGGAAGCTATGATCTGATCGTGAAAGGGAGCAGGATCGTGACCGACAGACAGGAGTATACCGTGGTATCGAACCTGCCGATGTTCAACAGTTCAAATATCGAAAGACTCAGACCGAGCAAGATTCAGAATTTTGCGAGAAAGATCTTTCTCGCGACACTTTAGGAGCCTCTGCGCATCTGCGAAGGCTCTCTGCACGACTTTGAGATCCGGCTTTGTGGAGACTATAAATTTCCGGAGAGATTTTTGATCTCTTCGTAGAGTATCAGATGCAGATTTTCCCCGGAGCCGCTTCCGGTACGCTTGCGGCACCCTTTTGGGTCGCTGAGAAGATTGGCGATGATTTTGGATGGGGCCGGATCGCTCTTCTGGGTGTCGCTTATGATGTGCAGATTTTCCGGAAGTGTGAAAATCTTCGGATCGACTTTTTTCTCTTTCACTTCAGTCGCGAATGTATCGACACTGTAACCGAGCAGAGAGATTCTCTTTTCGAGTGTCAATCCACCGTTTGCGACTGTGCAGCTTCGTATGCCCCCTATCAACTCTTCGTTGCAGCGGTAGCCGGCGATCGTTTTTGCTTCTTTGAAACAGCTTCCGGAGATATTTTCGTAAGAGCGCGGTGCGATTTTCTGGAGAGAAGCTAAAACTTTATCCTGCTCTTGTTTCGTAAGTTTACGGAAAATATCGTAGAGGCGTTTTTGCAGCGGGAGACTTTTCTGTGCACTTTTTTTCTCCGGATAAATTAGATATTTTACATCAGGTAAGAGTAAAGTGACTCTCTCCTTATCGCTGGCACTTTGCACTATATCGTTATCGTTTTGCTGTTTCTCGACGAGAAGCTGTTTGCGCCCATATTCGCTGAAGTAGAGTATTTGACTTCCCTGTTGGTTGCCCCTTGTCGTGTAGGTGACGACGCCCTCCCGTATTGGAAATTTACGGATAAACGGGTTTTCACCGGCGAACAAAAGATGCGTTGTACCTGTCATCATGATGACAGGCAGAAGGAAAAGGGTGATTTTTTTAAACAATGCTTTAATCCTGAATACAAAAACTGGATAAAGAGTATAACATAAAAAAGTCAAATTAAGTTTAAAAGGTAAAAACTTTAATAGAAACGTGTTTCGAACGCACTTTTAGAGATTGTCTGTTTCGTTTGGTAGTCACCCGGCGTTGCGGCACGCAGCATTTTTATATGCTGCGTGCTGGATTTTTGGGAAGTGTCAGTCGATCTTGAGCACCGTGAGAAAGGCTTCCTGCGGGAGCTGCACTTTGCCGATCGACTTCATACGCTTTTTACCCGCTTTCTGTTTCTCGAGCAGTTTACGTTTACGGGTGATATCACCGCCGTAACATTTGGCGGTGACGTTTTTACCCATAGACTTGACCGTTTCGCGGGAGATGATCTTGTTACCGATACTCGCCTGGATCGCCACTTCGAAGAGTTGTCTGGGAACCAGCTCTTTCATCTGTTTGACAAATTCCCGCCCTTTGGTGAGCGCTTTGGATTTGGGGACGATGATCGAGAGGGCATCGACCACTTCACCTGCGACGCGGATATCGAGTTTGACGAGGTCTCCCTCGCGGTAGCCGATCGGTTCGTAGTCGAAACTGGCGTACCCTTTGGTGGTGGATTTGAGTTTGTCGTAGAAATCCATGACGATCTCGTTCATCGGGATCGCATACTCCAGCAGAACGCGTTCGGGTGTGATGTAGTCCATCTTCTCCTGAATACCCCGTTTGTCGTTGACCAGCGTGATGACGTTGCCCAGGTACTCCGAAGGGGTCAGAATCGTCGCCTTGACATAGGGTTCGAGAATCTTGTCGATCTCGTTGACGGGCGGCAGTTCGCTTGGGTTATGGATCTCCACTTCGGTGCCGTCGTTTTTGATCACTTTGTAGATGACGGTCGGTGCCGTGGCGATCAGGTCGAGTCCGAATTCCCGCTCGAGACGCTCCTTGACCACTTCCATGTGCAGCATGCCCAGAAAACCGACGCGGAAGCCGAAGCCGAGTGCGACGGAAGTTTCGGGTTCGTAGGAGATGGAGGCGTCGTTGAGGCGCAGTTTGTCGAGTGCGTCCCGCAGATCTTCGAACTTGTCCGTTTCGATCGGATAGAGACCGGCAAAGACAAAAGGTTTCGCTTCCTCGAAACCGCCAATCGGTTCCGGGGTGGGATTTTTGGCATCGGTGATGGTGTCACCGACACGTAGATCCCCGACATTTTTCAGACCCAGCGAGACGATGCCGATCTCACCCGTTTTGATCGCATCGGTTTTGACCGGTTTGAGGGGATGCGGATAGGTGAGGGAAAGAACTTCATGACGGTTTTTGGTTCCCATGACCAGTACTTCCTGTCCCTTACGGATCTCTCCGTCATAGACACGCACCAGTGCAAGCGCACCGAGATAGTTGTCGAACCAGCTGTCGTAAATGAGCGCTTTTGTGGGAGCCTTCTCATCCCCGGAAGGCGCAGGGATACGATCGACGATCGCGTCGAGCAGCTCTTTGATGCCCTGACCGGTTTTTGCACTGGTCTCTATGGCGTCGGTGCAGTCGAGACCGATGGTCTGTTCGATCTCCTCTTTGACACGGTCGGGTTCGGCGGCGGGAAGGTCGATCTTGTTGATGACGGGAATCAGCTCCAGGTCGTTTTCCAGCGCAATATAGACATTGGCGATCGTCTGTGCTTCGACACCCTGCGAAGCGTCGACGACCAGCAGCGCACCTTCGCTCGAAGCGAGCGAGCGGCTCACTTCGTAGGAGAAGTCGACATGGCCCGGTGTGTCGATCAGGTTGAGGGTGTAGATTTCTCCATCTTTTTCGTACTGAAGCCGGACACTCTGCGCTTTGATCGTGATGCCGCGCTCTTTTTCGATATCCATCGTATCCATCATCTGGGCACTCATCTGTCGGTCTGTGACCGCGCCGCACTCCTGTATGAGCCGGTCGGCAAGTGTACTTTTACCGTGGTCGATGTGGGCGATGATGGAGAAGTTGCGTATTTTATCCTGCATCAGACAAAGAGTCCGTTGACGCTTTCGTTGTGGTAGATACGGCGGATCACTTCACTGAAGAGGTGCGCGACGGAGAGGACGGTGATCTTGCTGCACTCCTGGGAGAGAGGGATCGTATCGGTGACGACCAGTTCGTCGAGTTCCCCTTTTTCGATGCGGTCATACGCCGGGCCGCTGAGAACGGGATGGGTGCAGAAGGCCATAACCGACGATGCGCCGTTGTTCTTGAGAGCCGAGGCGGCTTTGACGATGGTGCCGGCCGTGTCGATCATGTCGTCGATGAGGATGACATCTTTGCCTTCGACATTTCCGATGATGTTCATCACTTCGCTTTCGTTCGCTTTTTCACGGCGTTTGTCGACGATGACGATCTCCAGACCAAACTGTCTCGCGAAGTTTCGCGCTCTGGCGACGCCTCCGATATCGGGACTGGCGATGATGGGATTGGGGAGATTTTTACGCTGCAGGTACTCTTTGAAGACGATCGATCCGTAGAGGTTGTCGACGGGGATGTCGAAAAAACCCTGGATCTGTCCCGCATGGAGATCCACGGTGACGACACGGTCGATGCCTGCCGTCTCGAAGAGGTTGGCGACGAGTTTGGCGGTGATGGGGACTCTGGGCGCCGCTTTACGATCCTGTCTGGCGTACCCGAAGTAGGGGACGATCGCGGTGATGGAGTTGGCGGAGCTTCTGCGCAGCGCATCGGTCATGATGAGCAGTTCCATCAGGTTGGCGTTGGCCGGTGCACAGGTGGATTGGATGATAAATACATCGCGTCCGCGAACGCTTTCGCTGATCTGTACACTGATCTCTCCGTCGCTGAATCGGTTGATGGTTGCTTCAGAGAGCGGAATGGATAGATATTTCGCAACTGCTTTGGAAAATTCGGGGTTTGCTGTGCCGGAAAAGACTTTGTAGCCTCTCATAAAAATGCCCTTTGATGAGTAGTCAGTCGGGTTCCGATTGACACTCTGTTTTTCAGATATTCTATAGAAATTCCTCTGATAGAGCTC
This sequence comes from Sulfurospirillum sp., assembly GCA_024762235.1. Lineage (GTDB taxonomy): Bacteria > Campylobacterota > Campylobacteria > Campylobacterales > QNZT01 > QNZT01. Next base: position 45,947 of record JANTHT010000002.1, on the reverse strand, counting down.
TTAATCGCCAAAACAGCGCGCTTCAGCGCCCCTTCGTCGCTCTCTCCGAGAGCCATCCTTCGAGCTCTTTTCCCATCAGCTTCACCGCTTCGCTGAAGGCTTTTGCAGCGCCGCCTGCATCAGGTGTCGGGGAGGGGACTTTCTCGGTGAAGCCTCTTTTTGCAATCACTTTTTTTGTCTCCGTATCTATCAGGATAAAGTGCATTTGCAAAATCGCATACGCTTTTGTCCCACTTTCGAAGCGTTGATAAAAGGCTTCGATCTGACTCTCGAGCGTAAGATCGCTTCTGGCAGAAGAGCTGTCACTGACGACAGCGTTGAAAAGTGGGCTCTGCAGCAGTAAAGTGCGCAGATATGCAGCGATGAGCGCGTTCGGCGTATCGCTCCAGCGGCTGTAGGCATAGGATTCCCGCTCCAGCGGGCTGAAGGCATAGTGTATCCGCGTGGAGCGGATCTGTCGTATGCTTTCGGGACGCTTTATCTTCAGCGTCATCGTACGGAAGTTGCCGGTCGGGGAAGATACCGGGGCCGGAGGCATCTGTAGTGTATAGTGGTCGATCGGAGGGGTCGTTTTGACAGCACAGCCCCCAAGTAGCAGCGACAGCAGTGAAACGATCGTGTAGTAGACAGATATGTTTTGCATTATTCTTCTCCCGGTCCCGGTCTGACACCGCCTCTTTTAAAGAGGAGGTCTGACGGGCTCTGTTCTATCTGACGGAGGGTCTGCCCGGTCTGGTCACTCAACAGGGTCAGTTTTTCGATTAACCGGTTCAGCTTTTCCAGTGTGGGCGTACTCAGTGTTCGGAGATTGTAATCTCCACGGGTAAGCGTCTTGTCCAGATGCCGGGCAACACTTCTGATCTCTCGGAGTGCCTTTTTGGCTTCGGTTCCGAGGCCGGGCCCGAAGGCAGCGGTGGCCCGGTCTATTGCCAAGAGTGTGCGGGTGGCTCTCTCTTCAAGCGACGTCGCTTTCTGCAGCAGTGCAGTGATGTCGCTTTTGTGTGTGTCGAGTGCACCGCTGAACGCCTCGATATGGGTCAATGTATTTGTGAGATGGCGCAGATTCTGATCGCTCAGGAGTCGCTCGATCCTTTCACTCGTTTTGCCGAACTCTTCCGCGATCGTGGCGAGTGCCTGGTCGAGTTGTGCATAGAAAGAGGGGGCGGATGCGATGACGGGAATCACGCCGTTTTCAGCTCTGAGAAGCGGTGCATTCGGGTCGTGACCGGTGATCTCCACATATGCGAGTCCTGTCATGCCGTAAAACTTCAGTGTCGCAACTGCATCGGTTTTGATTTTGACCTCATGGTCTATTTTAAGATAGACCGCTACAGGTTTGCTGCTGGAGGTATCGACCTCGATCGTCTCGACCGTTCCGACATCGACTCCCATGTATTTGACAGCGGCATCTTTGTTGAGACCGGCGACCGATTCGTCGAAATAGACGACATAACTCTGCATCTGCTTGTAGGTGCCGTATTTCATAAGCCAGAATGCAAATACCATGATACCTGCGATAAAGGCGGCGACAAAGATACCGACGACGAGATAGTGAACCCTACCTTCCATAATGACTCCTCATGAAGCACTTCTGATACGTTGACGTGCGCGCACGCCTCGGAAAAAGGCGTCGACGAAGGGGTGTGAAGCGGCAAGTACTTCGTCGAGTCTCCCTTTTGCGACAATTTTTTTATCCGCCAGTACAATCATACGGTCGACGATCGTAAAGATACTGTCCAGATCGTGCGTTATCATGACGATCGTCAATCCGAGCAGATCCCTTAATTTGACGATCAGTTCATCGAACTCCTGTGCACCGACCGGGTCGAGTCCGGAAGTCGGCTCATCGAGAAAAAGCAGACTGGGATCCATCGCCAGCGCACGTGCCAGTGCCGCCCGTTTTTTCATACCGCCGCTCAGTTCGGAGGGGTAGAGCGATGCAGCGAAGCGGGGGAGTCCGACCAGGTCAATCTTGAGACGAATGAGATCCTCGATGAGGTCCTCTTCGAGATCAGTGTACTCACGCAGTGCGACACCGATATTTTCAGCGACAGTGAGCGGAGAAAAGAGTGCGCCCGACTGAAAGAGCATACCCCATCGGGTACGCAGAAGATGGGCCTCTTCGAGTGAGAGGCTGCCGAGATCCTTGCCAAGTACCCGGATTTGCCCGCTGTTTGGCCGCAGTAGCATGACAATCTCCTTGAGTATCGTCGACTTGCCCGATCCGCTGCCTCCCAGCAGGCCGAATATCTCCCCTTCACAGATATCGAAGCTGATATGGTCATGCACGATGTTGTTGCCGAACCGGGTGACGACATCTCTCACTTCGATCACATTTTTCATATCTCGAGCTCCGTCAGGATGACCGAAAAGAGTGCGTCACAGGCGATGACAAGAAAGATCGCGTTGACCACGCTCAGTGTCGTCTGTTCACCGATACTCTCGGTATCTCTGGAGACCTGGAGCCCTCTGAAACATCCTATAGCCGCGATCAGCCAGGCGAAAAAGGGCCCTTTGAAAAGCCCCACCCAGAAGTGTTTGATCGCCAGTGCACCCTGAAGATGTTCGATGAAAGAGTCGAAGGAGATGTTCAACTGTGCGTTCGCGACAACCATACCGCCGAAGATACCGACGACATCGGCAAAAAAGATCAGCAGCGGCATGGCGATCATGAGGGCGATGATGCGTGGAAGTACCAGAAAGCGGTAGGGTTCGAATCCCATCGTACGCATCGCGTCGATCTCTTCGGTCAGCTTCATGACACCCAGCTGTGCAGTATAGGAAGAACCGCTGCGTCCTGCGACGACGATAGCGGTGATGAGCGGGGCCAGTTCACGGGTGATCGAGATGCCGATCATGTCGACGATGAAGATGCTTGCGCCGAACTTCTGCAACTGTACCGCACTCTGGTAGGCGATGACGACACCGATCAGGAAAGCAGTGAGGGCGATGATGCCCAGTGCATCGATGGCTGAGGTATGGATATATTTGATGATCGCTTTGTATCGGATGGAGGAGGGGTGACGCATGTAGTAGAAGAGCTGGACCGTCGCTTCTCCCAGAAAGGCGAAAAAGTCGAGGAAATCCCTAAAGATCGCGATGCTGTTTTTACCCAGGTTTTCGATGGCGCGAAGGAGCCTGTCGGTACGCTTCTCTTCGGCAGGGAGCGGGGCAATGTTTTCGCGCAGAAGTCGGTAGATCTTTTGGTGTTCGGGGTGCATGCCGGTGCGTGTCACTTTGACGCCCGCCTTGTCGAGTCGCTCTTCAAATGCGATGATCAGCGTCATGCCGGCCGAATCGAAAAGGCCCGCATCGGAAAAATCCCAGATCACTTCGGTGGCGAGAAGCATCCGGGGGAGCGCTTTTTTGAGTGATTTCTCCATCGGTGCGACCGTAGAGATGCGCCAGTCTCCCTCACATTTCAATGTGAAGGAGTGCCCTGATTGAAGAAAAGTGAGATCTGCCTTTTCAGTTTTCATACCGCATTGTACCGTAAGTCAGGGAACCGGGTGATAAAGTTTGAAGCTTTTGGTGAAAATGAGGGCATCACTGTGATGAAATAGCACTTTTTTTATGTTAAAATAGCTTCAATATCCAAATCTAAAGGAGAAAGCATGCATAAAAGATTGATGTTGACCGCTGTTGCGGCAGGGATGCTTCTGATCTCGGGGTGTACGCAGGAGACACAAAACAAACTGGGCCGTGCGATACAGAACTGGACGGGAACCAACGGTGTCCTGGAAGTCTATGCGGGGGAAAAACTGGTGCGAAGATTCCTCAAGATCGACAAGCTGACGACGGCAACAAGTACCGACGGCGATACCGACAGGCCCTACCGATTCGGCTATGGTGTGATGGATGAAAATCTCAACGGCAAAGTGGACAAAGGGGAGAAGCGCGTCTATTTCGAGATCAGTGACTACTCCACGAGTTACGTATTTTATGAAAATCCGCATCAATAGGCTGATGGTATGGAGTTGATTGCACTCTTCGACAAACTGCTGCGCTACAGATCGATAACCCCGGAAGATGACGGCGCTTTCGATTTTATCGAAGGGTATCTGGATGGTTTCGAGACAATCTTTATGGAAAATGAGGGCGTGAAAAACCTCTTTCTCTACCAAAAGTTTTCCGAGGGGCCGCACCTCTGCTTTGCGGGGCATATCGATGTCGTACCTCCCGGTGAAGGCTGGGAGAGTGACCCGTTCGATCCCGTGCACAAAGAGGGTAAGATCTATGCCCGCGGTGCACAGGACATGAAGAGCGGTGTGGCGGCGTTTCTGAAAGCATGCAAAGATGCGGGGAGGTTCGGCGGCACACTTTCGGTGCTTTTGACAAGTGACGAAGAGGGGGATGCCAGGCATGGAACGATCGAGATGATCAGAAAACTCGAATCGATCGATTTTCTGCCCGATTATGTCGTCGTGGCGGAGCCGACATGTGAAGAGGTTTTCGGTGACGCGATCAAGATCGGCCGCAGGGGTTCGATCAACGGTGTGATCGAAAAGATCGGTAAACAGGGGCATGCCGCCTATCCTGAAAAAGCGATCAATCCGATCCACAAAGTGGCTCAGGTACTGCCGCATATGGCGGGGGCTTTTCTGGATGAGGGGGATGAAAATTTCGCGCCGAGCCAGTTCGTGATCACCGACATCCGCGCAGGTATGGAAGTGACGAATGTCACACCGGGGAGACTGAAGATGATGTTCAATGTCCGAAACTCTACCAAAACCTCCAAAGAGGATGTCGAAGCGTTCGTGCACAAATATTTTCAGGAGATGGACTATACCCTTGTACTCAGCGAGTCGGCAAAGCCTTTTGTGACGAACCGGAAGTCCAAAGTGGTACAGGATATGCTTGCGAGCATCAAAGATGTGACGGGCCGGGAAGCGAAACTTTCAACGGCCGGAGGGACGAGCGATGCACGCTTTTTCGGTGCCTATGGGATCGACACCGTCGAGTTCGGCGTTGTCAACGATACGATACATGCACCGAACGAACGTACGGGTGAAGATGAGGTGGAAGGGCTCTATCGTGTCTTTTCAGAGTTGATAGCAAGATTTTAAAGGAGTGTGGATGATCAAGAGAGAGCTTTATTTTGAGACAGAGAGCGATGCGCAACTTCTAAAGGGTGCCTATGATGCACTCGAAGAGGAGATGCAAAGCGGCAGAGTGGGGTATTACAGATTGCCGGAATCGGATATGCTGATGCAGATCGAAGCTTTTACAGAGGCTTTCGACTTCGAAGGGAAAGGGATCAGGAACATCGTTGTAAACGGCATCGGCGGTTCCTCCCTGGGTACCAAAGCGGTCGAAACACTGCTGAAGCATACACCTGAAAGAAACAGTCGCAGACTTCTTTTCTTCGAAAATGTAGATCCTGTCGAGATCGCGGAAAATCTTGAGGGGCTTGTTTTCGAAGAGTGCTTTTTCATTACAGTCTCCAAGTCCGGTTCGACGATCGAGACGACATCGCACATGAAACTGCTGATCGACCATTTTGATGCACCTGTCGGAAGTGAAAAGTTCGCAAGCCGTTTCGCTTTTATCACCGATGCAGGATCGCCTCTGGATAAGCTGGGAAAAGAGAGCGGTGTGCCGGTTTTTCATATTCCGCACAATGTAGGCGGGCGCTTCTCGGTCCTCTCGGCAGTGGGGCTGTTGCCGCTGACACTGCTCGGGTACGATACCGCAGCGCTGCTCGCCGGAGCGAAGATGCTCAAAGACTCCTTTTTCGACCGACAGGAGGATATGCTGGTGCAAAAAGCGCACTACTATGCGACGCACAGCCGGGAGATACCTATCAATGTGCTCTTCTCCTATGGCAGCTTTTTCAGGGATTTCAACGCCTGGTATGTACAGCTCTGGGGTGAGTCACTGGGCAAGATCGATAGGACAGGTGCGCATGTGGGCATGACACCGGTAGGCATCATCGGATCGATCGATCAGCACTCCTTTTTACAGCTGCTCATCGAAGGACCCCGGGACAAGACGGTGACGATGATCAAGGTGGACGATTTTGAAAAAGAGGTCGTTATTCCCGAAATCTCTCTGCCAAATCTCGAAAAAACCGATTATATCAACGGCCACACCTTCGGGGAGTTGCTCAAAGCGCAGTGTGATGCGACGATGGAGAGTATCATACAGCAGGGTATCAGTGTGGACAGAATCGAGGTGGGCCGGCTGGATGCATACAATGTCGGATATCTGATCATGTATTATGAGCTTCTGACATCTCTCTGCGGCCATTTTCTGGATATCAATACCTACGATCAGCCGGGTGTGGAGCTCGGTAAACGGATTCTGCAGGAGAAGTTCCAGAGTTAGCGGATCTATATAAAAACAATATATCAAAATATGAAAGGAAAAATATGAATATTACCAAATGTCTCTTTCCCGCTGCCGGATACGGCACGCGGTTTTTACCTGTCACCAAGGCGATGCCCAAGGAGATGCTGCCGATTTTGACCAAACCATTGATACAGTATGGTGTGGAAGAGGCTGTGGAAGCCGGCATAGATACGATGGCGATCATCACGGGACGCGGAAAGCGTGCGATCGAAGATCATTTCGATATCTCCTACGAGCTCGAACATCAGATTAAGGGGAGTTCCAAAGAGCATCTGCTCGACGAGATCCGTGCGCTGATCTCCAAATGTACCTTCACCTATACGCGACAGATTGAGATGAAAGGGCTCGGTGACGCGATTTTGAAAGGTAAGGTGCTGATCGGCCATGAGCCTTTTGCAGTGGTACTTGCCGACGATCTTTGCATCAATGAAAACGGGCACGGGGTGCTTGCGCAGATGATCGCACTCTACAAGAAATATAAGTGTTCGATTGTCGCGATCATGGAGGTACCTGCGGAAGAGACTTACAAATATGGTGTGATAGACGGGAAAGAGATCGAAGAGGGGGTTTTTATGGTTTCAAACATGGTGGAGAAACCGGAGCCTTCTGAAGCACCTTCCAATCTCGCCATCATCGGCCGTTATATTCTGACCCCTGAGATATTCGAGATGATCAAGTCGACCAAACCCGGCAAAAACGGTGAGATACAGATCACGGATGCCCTGATGCATCTGGCGCAGAGCGGTATGGTACTTGCCTGTAAGTTCGAGGGAAAAAGGTTTGACTGCGGTAGTGTAGAGGGTTTTGTCGAAGCGACCAATTATCTCTATAATGTAAGTTACAATCAGGAGAACTGAGTTGCGGGTTTTCCCGCAATCAGAGACTTCTATTAAAATTTGTATTCGGCTCCAAATGTGAGCTGATCGATATCATCTTCATATTTGGTATAGTTGGTATAGATTTTGTAGTTTTCGCCTATATCGTATGCGGCACCGATACCGCCGCTGAGAGCGAGATCTTTTTTCCTCACATTGCCCTCCATATTGGCTTCATCGTTGGTATAGATGCTGAGTGTCGACTTGATACTCTCATAGACGATACCGATACGGGGTTTGATGCTCAGTTTGTTGATTTTCCAGATATAGGTTCCATAGAGGCCCAGCGACCAGAAATCGACATCGTGTTTTTTACCGTTAAATTTCGCTTCCGGCTTCGTCAGACCCACCGCACCTTCGATCTCGACACTCATATCGCTGTAGATATCTTTTCCGGCATTGAGAATCAGCGCGGTACCGGTATCGAATTTATCGTTGTTCGGTACATCCTGTATGCCCACACCTACCCCTACGCGGTCAATGTAACTCTCCTGTTGATCTCCGGCATGTGCGGACAGCCCGAGTGACAACAAGCCGGTGAGACAGACGGCATGTAATTTATTCATAACAAACTCCTTAAGTTCCTTATCTATATTATATAGCAAAAAGTTTAAAATAATATTTAAGTTGGCTGCTACTTGGAAAAATGTGGTATAGATATACGCTTTTCGGGATAAAACGATACCTTCAGTTTATCGTTTTTGTGCTATAATCGACCAAAAATGAGATGTAAGGAGAGACATGCAACGCGTCACTACAGAGAATGCCCCCGCTGCAATCGGACCCTATTCACAGGCGATCAAAGTCAACGGCTTCATATACACTTCAGGCCAGATCCCGCTCACGCCTGACGGTAAGATGGTCGACGGGGATATTCATGAGCAGACCCGACAGGTACTCACCAACCTCAATGCAGTCCTCGAAGCGGCGGGCAGTGCACTCGATAAGATTATCAAGACAACGATCTATCTGACCGATATGGACGATTTTATTGCTGTCAATACTGTCTATGCTGAATTTTTCGCAGGATCTTTTCCCGCACGCAGTACGGTTGCAGTCAGAACGCTGCCGAAAAATGCACGGATAGAGATCGATGCGATAGCTGTTACAGGACTGGAAGATTATCACTTTTAAACGTTTAACCTGCGATTAAACACTTTTTTTGTAAAATCGCGTTTCAAAATTTTAAACAAGGACATATGATGTATGCTATCATAAAAAGCGGCGGTAAGCAGTATAAAGTCCAGGAGGGAGATTTTATCAATCTCGACAAACTTGGCGCTTCCCCGAAAGAGAAAATCACTCTTACAGAAGTCCTCGCTGTCAATGACGGTGAGCTGAAGATAGGTACACCTTTCGTAGAAGGTGCCAAAGTAGAGCTTGAAGTCGTGGCTGAAGGCAAAGATAAAAAAGTCATCATCTACAAAAAGAGAAGAAGAAAAGACTCCAAACTGAAAAAAGGTTTCAGAAGAGCGTATACGAGGGTTAAAGTTACAGGGATTTCCGCGTAAACCTCGGTTGTATCTAAATAGTGAGGGGAGGCCTGTCAATCGGGTTTCCCCTTTTTTTATGGCCGGTTTGGATGTGGTTTCGGGGTGCGGGCGAAGAAGATCGAAACCGACACTTCTTCACCGCTGTGATTAGAGTTCTTCCGCGTGTTTGGCAAGGTATTCTGCAACACCTTCGGTATCCGCTTTCATACCCTCTTCACCTTTGTGCCAGCCTGCAGGGCAGACTTCACCATGTTCGTCTGTGAAGAGCATCGCGTCGATCATTCTGATCATTTCGTCGATATTTCTTCCCAGTGGAAGATCGTTGATGACGGCGTGTCTGACGATTCTGTTTTTGTCGATCAGGAAAGAGCCTCTGAGCGCTATGCTTTTGTTGAAAAGAACATCATATTTTTTAGCGATCTTTTTTGTCAGATCTGCTACCAGAGGGTATTTGACCTGTCCGATTCCGCCTTCGCTTACCGGTGTGTTTTTCCATGCAAGATGTGTGAAGTGGCTGTCTACGGAACATCCGATGACTTCGATGCCTCTGGATTTGAATTCCTCCAGTCTGTGATCGAAAGCGATGATCTCTGAAGGACATACAAAAGTGAAGTCGAGTGGATAGAAGAAGAGTACCGCGCCGTTTTCTCCGAGGTTTTCACTCAGCTCGAAATCTTCTACGATGGTGTTGTCGCCGAGTACAGCGGTTGCAGTAAAGTCAGGTGCTTTGTTGGTCACTAACATGATGTATCCTTTTGTTTGAAATTTTATTTGCGGAAAAATTTTATCTCACATTGGCTTAAACTATCTTGATGCATCATATTTTCAAAAGCACGGGTGCAAAGAAGCAGCGTTGGAAATCTCTCTGAAAATGGCACAAAAGATTTATTTTGCTAAAATAGCGGAATTTCAGAGATAACATATAGGGATAATACATGTTGAAAAACTTTTTGTTTACCAGTGAATCGGTGACTGAAGGGCATCCGGACAAGATGGCCGATCAGATCAGTGATGCGATTCTCGATTATATCATCGAACGGGACCCCAATGCCAGAGTGGCTTGTGAAACGCTACTCTCCAACGGTTTTTGTGTCATTGCGGGAGAGTTGAAAACGACTACATATGCGCCGATGCAGGATATCGCAAGAGAAGTGGTACGCGAGATCGGTTATACCGATGCACAGTATGGTTTCGATTATCGTAGTGCGGGTGTGCTCAACGGTGTCGGCGAACAGAGTGTCGATATCAACCAGGGTGTCGATCAGGCGGGCGGTGAGATAGGCGCCGGAGACCAGGGGCTCATGTTCGGATATGCATGCAGGGAGACAGATGTGTTGATGCCGCTGCCTATTCATATGGCGCACAGATTGACACAGGGGCTGGCCAGAGCGAGAAAAAGCGGTACGATTCCTTTCCTTCGTCCAGACGGCAAGGCGCAGGTAAGCATTCGCTATGTGGATGGTAAGCCTGCAGAAGTAGATACGGTGGTCATCTCCACTCAGCATGCACCCAGTGTGGAGCAGAGTACGCTCAAAGAGGCGGTGATTGAGGAGATCGTAAAGCGGAACCTTCCGGACAACATCAAAACAGACAATATCAAGTACCACATCAATCCGACAGGGCGTTTTGTGATCGGCGGACCGCAGGGTGACGCGGGGTTGACGGGTAGAAAGATCATCGTCGATACCTATGGCGGAAGCTGTCCGCACGGCGGCGGCGCTTTCAGTGGCAAAGATCCCTCCAAGGTGGACAGAAGTGCGGCCTATATGGCACGCTATATCGCCAAAAATCTCGTGGCTGCAGGTGTATGCGACAGGGCGACGATTCAGCTGGCATACGCTATAGGTGTGGTCGAGCCGGTGTCGATTCTGGTGGATACGCACGGCACCTCCTGTGTGGACGATACGAAACTGGAAAGATGCGTAAGGGAATTTTTCCGTCTGACACCCAGAGGGATCATCGAGAGTCTCGATCTGCTTAGACCGATCTACAAAAAGACGGCTGCTTACGGGCATTTCGGAAGAGAAGAGGCGCATTTCAGTTGGGAAAAGATAGATAAAGTGTCACAAATCAGGGACTTTTTCGGACTCCCACACTAATAGAGCGGGGTTTTAGGAAATTTTTCAAGCCTGATGTGGTATAGTAAAGATCAACTTAATTAAAGTCAAGGAGAAAAAAATGGCAGTAACAATTACAGATACTTGTATCAATTGCGGTGCTTGCATCGATGAGTGTCCGGTTGAGGCGATCGTCGACGACGAGGATAACCCAACGGGAGAAGAGATCTACTACGTCTACCCTGACAAATGTGTCGAGTGTGTCGGTTACCATGATACACCTGCATGTGCGGAAGCATGTCCTACTGAAGGATGTATCGTATGGGGTGACTGTGACGAAGGTATGACCTGCTCTGAAGAGAGAGGGGAAAAAGGCGAGCCTGTTATCGAAGATTAACAGCAGCAAAACACTCCGGGGCGGCGCATAGATGGGCTGCCCCTTCTCAAAATCATTCCGAATTTTCCACTTTTATCCTCTTTAAACTTTATTATAGATTTCATTTGATATACTCTCAGCCTTTATTTACAGATTAATGAAACCTGGAGTGAATTTTATGGAACAGACACTATCCATCATCAAACCTGATGCAGTACAAAAAGGTGTTATCGGAAAGATAATTGAGAGATTCGAGACAAACGGCCTGCGGATCGCAGCGATAAAAAAGATCAAACTTGATGACGATACGGCAGGCGGATTTTATGCCGAACACAAAGAGAGACCTTTTTTCGGAGATCTGGTAGCGTTCATGACAAGCGGTCCGGTTGTGGTCATGGTGCTCGAAGGCGAAAATGCGATCGCAAAAAACCGTGAGTTGATGGGTGCGACAAATCCCAAAGAGGCGGCTGCGGGAACGATCAGAGCCGATTTCGCGGAGAGTATCGATGCGAATGCAGTGCATGGAAGCGATTCTGCCGAGAGTGCCAAACGTGAGATAAAGTATTTCTTTAGCGATATTGAGATATTATAAGAAATTATAAAAGCTATTGATGAAGATAGAGTTTCGGAAAATCACTCCGAATCCCACCCCTTTTCTGCTGGAGAGGGAGGGGTATCGATGTGAAGGGAGTTTTCGCAAACTCTCGCAGAAAGTTGTTGAGATCACTTTTCATCTCAGTGCAGAAAGTCGACTGCAGTGCGACAGATGTGCCAGTGAGTATGAGCATGTGATCGACGAGGATATGACCCTTCAGATTGCCGATGGGCGCTTTGAAGGAGAAGACCTCGATGTCATTGAGTTTTTCGATCATGTGGTAGACTTTGATGCTATCGCAGTATCCGAAATAGAGACCGTCAGAAGTGACTATCACCTCTGTCCGGCATGTAAAGAAAATCAAGGAGAATAATCATGGCAGTACCAAAGAGACGTGTCAGTAAGACAAGAGCGGCAAAAAGAAGAACACACTACAAGTTACGACTTCCAAAACCGGTGAAAGATGCAGATGGAACATGGAGAATGCCGCACCGCATCAACAAAATTACAGGTGAATACAAAGCATAGCCTGATATGTACACAATAGCAGTCGATGCGATGGGTGGAGACTTCGGTGCTGCACCCAACCTGAAAGGGACCCTTCTCGCACTCAAAAAAAGTAAACAAAAGTTTCGCGTCATCCTGGTAGGCGACTCCTCCACATTCAGAGAGAAGATACCCAGAAAATATGCTCAGTATATAGATATCGTCGAAGCGACGGATGTTTTCGGTATGGACGAGAGTGCTACAGATGTGCTGAAAAGGAAAAGTTCCTCTATCTACAAGACGATCGAACTGGTGCGAAACGGTGAAGCTGATGCGCTTGTATCGGCCGGACACAGCGGCGCGACGATGAGCCTTGCGACACTTCGTATCGGTCGTATTCCCGGTGTGCAGCGTCCCGCGATCGCGACGCTCATGCCGACCCAGACCGGAGGAAAGAGTCTTGTACTGGATGTAGGGGCGAACACCGACTGCAAACCTGAACATCTTTTCCAGTTCGCGATACTGGGCGAGACATATGCTGCCGATGTGTTGAAAGTACCGTCACCCAGAGTGGGGCTTCTCTCCAACGGAGAAGAGGAGTCCAAGGGAAACGAGGTGACCAAAGCGACCTATAAGATGCTTCGTGTGATGGACTCTTTCGTCGGCAATGTGGAAGGTAACGATATCTTCAATGACAGTGTCGATGTAATAGTGTGTGACGGGTTCGTGGGCAACATACTCCTCAAAACGAGTGAAGGGGTCGCGAGTTCGATCTCCAAACTGATCAAGATGAATATCAAGCGCTCCCCCGGAGCGTTGACGGGTGCCCTGTTGATGCGCCGTGTATTCAAACTTCTGAAAAAACAGATAGATTATGCCGAGTATGGCGGAGCGCCGTTGATAGGCGTCAAAAAACCGACGATCATATGTCATGGCAAAAGCAATCATATCGCGATCAAAAATGCAATATATCAGGCTATATCATTTGCCGATTCGGATATCAATCAGGATATTGCCGACAAGATAGCCCGCTACAATATCGATTAAAAGGATTCACTTTGTACGCCTCGTTTAAAGCCATAGGTGCTTATGTGCCTTCGAAGAGTTTGACCAACAGGGATCTTGAAAAGATGGTGGATACCAGCGACGAGTGGATCAGACAGCGTACAGGAATCGAGAACAGATATATCGCTGCCGAGGATGAGTATACCAGTGACCTGGGTGCGAAAGCTGCCGAACTGGCGATATCGCGCAGCGGTCTTGCAAAAGAGGAGATCGATATGATCATCTGCGCGACGATCACACCGGACTATCTGTGCATGCCGTCGACCGCCTGTGTCATCGCAGACAAACTCGGCATCAGCAATGTGATGGCTTTCGATATCTCAGCAGCATGCAGCGGTTTTGTCTATGCGCTCAATATCGCCAAAGCGTTTATAGAGTCGGGGTTGAAAAAGAATGTTCTGATCATCGGGGCAGAGAAATTGAGTGCGATCATCGATTACAGCGATCGGACCACCTGTATTCTGTTCGGTGACGGTGCCGGTGCGGCGATTATCGGTACCACGGAAGAGAGAGAGGCTTCGCTGCTCGATATCCATACCTCGGCCGACGGTGCTTTTCAGGATTTCCTGATTACACCCGGAGGAGGTGTGAAAAACCCCTGCTCACCCGACGTGATCGACAGACACCTGCACTACTTGAAGATGAAGGGTAACGAGACATTCAAACTGGCGGTCAATACACTTACCAAAGATGTCACGCGCATTTTGGAAAAAAACAGCCTTTCAAGCGAACATATCGACTTTTTTGTACCGCATCAGGCCAATTTCCGTATTATCGACGCTGTAGGTAGAAAGTTGAAGTTTACCAAAGAGCAGGTAGTCCTGACAGTCCACAAATATGGCAATACCTCGGCTGCTTCGATCCCGATGGCGATCAACGACTGGTACGAAAGCGGCAAACTCAAACATGGCGATCTGATGCTGCTCGATACGTTCGGGGGCGGTTTGACATGGGGCAGTGCACTGGTCTATTTCAACCAGAGAGATTGATGGCACTCTATCAGAACGATTTGATCCGTATCGAGGTCGAAACTTCTGAGATACCATGGCTGAAGATCTTCACACAGCAACCCTATAAAGAGTTGAGTGAAGCCCCGGCCGAAGTCAAAGAGGAGATCTGGAGAGTACTCGATTTGATCGAAAAAGAGATGCTCTCTTTCTACAAGCCTGATAAGATCAATATTGCTTCATTTGGCAACTATGTGCCGCATCTGCATTTTCATATCATGGCACGTTTTCAAAATGACTCCTTTTTCCCGGAACCGATGTGGGGCGCCAAACAACGGGAGGGAAGCTGGGTATTGGAAGATTTCGACACTTTTTGCGAAGGTTTGCTGACGAAACTATAGCCCCTCTTCGATAATTTTCCAGAGTATATCAATCTCCGCGTCTGAAAAAAAGAGGGTATGCCCTTCTTCAAAGAGAATCTCCAGTTTCTGTTTCGAAAGTACTGTACCACTGAGACATCGCCGATGCGCAGGCAGAAAACCTCTTGCGAGTATTGGTTCCTCCTCGATGGGTGTGTTGCAGAGAAAACAGAGAAAATCGCTTTGCAGTCTTCCCTCGTGCCGAAGCAGACTGACATAGGATTCTACGATGCAGCGTTTTGGATTTTGTCTGAGAAAACGATGGCTTGTCGTATCGAGCATTTCATAATAGAAGGGATCGACTGTCTCGACATCTCTGAGATGCTGATAAAGCAGTTTGATGAACTGCTGCCAGAGATAGAACTTCTGAAAATCAGCCAGCCATGGTGTACTGAGATGGAGTACTTCCCTGAGCATTCCAATGGTAGATTTGAGACTTTTGTGTATTTCAAAGTCGATTTTGTACCCGAGATTGATACTGGCATGCCGGGCGCCGTAAAACCTGTAAACTGTTTTTAACCTGTTTTGTGTTAAGAGGGTTACCAGAAGGTCTTCTTCCCTGACACGAACGATGTTTAGTATATACCCCTGCATAGGCCTTCCTGGCAAAAATTAAAGAGAATTTTACCACCTCTTGGCTATAATAAGCAACTTTTTATTAAAGGTTGTTTATGGATTTACTCAGAAGCTTTAAAGACAACTGCGGTTTCGGACTGCTCGCGAATATTCACAATATCCCTTCCCACCAGAATGTTGAAGATGCGATCGTTTCGCTGGAGCGCATGATGCATCGCGGTGCGATCGCCGCGGATGGAAAGAGTGGTGACGGAAGCGGACTCCTGTTCGGCATGCCGACAGAGTTTATGAAGAGAGTGGCCGCAGAGGCGGGCGTTGACCTGCCCGAACAGTTTGCCGTCGGTATGCTCTTTCTTTCAGATGAGAATCAGAAAGAGGCGGTAAGAGAGATTTGTGCCGATAACGACATCAAAGTACAGCTTTTTAGAGAAGTCCCCGTAGATACCAACGCGCTGGGTGAGCAGGCACTTGCTTCCCTGCCGACAATCGTGCAGGTTTTTATGTCGCCCAACTCCATCATTGCGACCAAGCGTTTTGATGCACTGCTTTACCTTACCAGAAGGCAGCTGGAGCACCATTTCAAAGAGGATGATGATTTCTATATTCCTTCGTTCTCATCGAGTGTCATCTCCTATAAAGGGCTGGTGATGCCGACACATATCAGGGAGTTTTACAAAGATCTGAGCAGCCCTGATTTCAAAGTGGGCTTTGCACTCTTCCACCAGCGTTTTTCCACCAATACGCTTCCCAAGTGGAAACTGGCACAACCCTTTCGTGCGATCGCACACAACGGTGAGATCAATTCCATCTCGGCAAATCGTTTCAATGCAGAAGCAAAGAGTGAGTGGATAGAGAGCAATATCTTTTCAAAAAAAGAGCTGGAAGCGTGTTTTCCGATAACAGGAAATGATATGAGCGACAGTGCCAGCCTCGACAACATGTTTGAATTTCTGATAGTCAACGGCGTTGACTTTTTCAAGGCAGCGCGTGCACTTATCCCGGCACCATGGCAGAATGCACCGCATATGGATTCGCATCTGAGAGCTTTTTATGAATATATGAGTACCTGTTTCGAAGCATGGGACGGCCCGGCCGCGGTGAGTCTGACAGACGGACGTTACATCGGCTGTGTTCTGGACAGAAACGGACTGCGCCCCGCAAAATATATCATCACCAGAGACGACCGTATCATCATCACCAGCGAGTACGGCGTACTCGATGTCGATGAAGCTTCAGTGATCGAGCGTGGCAGATTACAGAGCGGCGAGATGATCGGGGTCGATCTGAAGTTCGGAAAGATCATGAAGTCGGGCGAGATAGACAACTATCTCAAATCGACAAACAACTATGCCGAATGGCTCAACCAGAACATGACCTACCTGCAGGAGTATGTCGAACTCCCCTTCAGTGAAATCAAGTGTTATGAGATAGAGGGTTTGTCACAGAAGCAGCGTCTGGCGAATATCACCGAAGAGATACTGGAGATGGTCATCGAGCCGATGATGCGCGATGGCAAGGAGAATACCGGTGCGATGGGTGACGATACGCCACTTGCCGCATTTTCTCAAAAGCAGCGCAATTTCAGTGACTTTTTTAAACAGAAGTTCGCGCAGGTGACGAATCCGCCGATCGACCCCATCCGTGAAAGGGTGGTCATGAGTCTCAATACAGGCTTCGGAGAGATACGCAACATCCTTTGTGAAGATCCGGAACATGCCATTCGTCTCAAGGCGATCTCCCCGATCCTGATGGAAGAGAAGTACAATGTGCTCCTCTCCTTCGGAGATGAAAAGCACCCCCGTTACAAAAAAGAGTATAAAAACAGGGTCTTCTCCACCCTTTTTGATCAGGATCTCAAAGGTTCCCTCGAAAAGCTGGTACGGGAAGTAGTGCGCAGTGTCCGCGAAGATGATATCCGCATCATCATTCTCGACGATCGCTGCGAAGGGGAGCGCATGAAACATATGCCGATGCTGATGGTCGTTGGCCGCCTCAACAAAGTTTTGCTGGAGGAGGGGCTGCGGCACCTCACATCCACGATCGCCGTTACAGGAGAGGCGGTCGATTCGCATGCGTGCGCGACCCTGATCGCCTATGGCGCCAACGCGATCTATCCCTACCTCCTCTACGCTTCTGTGTTGCAGCTTTGCAAACGTAACAGGATCGAAGGGTACGAGCAGAAACACGCTTTTAAAAATGTCCATCAGTCTCTCGGGGCCGGCCTTTTGAAGATTATGTCCAAAATGGGTATCGCGACGATCGCTTCCTATCGTAACTCTTCTCTCTTCGATGTCATTGGTTTGGGCAGGGATATCGTCGGAGACTGTTTCAGCGATTCACATTTGTTGATTCCGGGACTCAGTTATGATGATATCGAAGCGCGTGTGGAGAGGGATTATCAGAATGCCACCGTCATCGAATCCCGTTCCAAACTTTTTCCGCTGGAGATCGGAGGTATCCACAGGTATGTGCACGGCAATGAGCACCATGACTACTCGCCTGCGGTTGTAAGCAGCCTCCAGACGGCATGCAAAAGCGGAAAAACGGAAGACTTCAAGAGCTTTGCCGATACGGTAAACGGACGCGGATTGAAGATGATACGTGACTTCTTTCTCTTTGAATCGGACCGTCAACCGGTCTCACTTGACAAAGTGGAGCCGAAAGAGGAGATTTTCAAG
The DNA here is from genome assembly GCA_024762235.1 of Sulfurospirillum sp. Classification (GTDB taxonomy): domain Bacteria; phylum Campylobacterota; class Campylobacteria; order Campylobacterales; family QNZT01; genus QNZT01. Next base: position 28,029 of record JANTHT010000002.1, on the reverse strand, counting down.
CGTTTCTGCAGCGCCGCGATGAGTCTGGGCTCGATTTCACCGGAGGCGCATGAAGCGCTCGGAGAGGCGATGAACCGAATCGGTGCACAATCGAACTCGGGAGAGGGCGGCGAAGCACCCGAACGTCTCTACAGTCCAAAACGTTCGAAGATCAAACAGATCGCTTCGGGGCGTTTTGGTGTCACACCGGAGTATCTCAGAAGTGCGGAAGAGATCCAGATCAAAGTGGCGCAGGGTGCCAAGCCGGGTGAAGGGGGACAACTTCCGGGACACAAAGTGACGCCGCTGATCGCCTCCCTGCGATATACGATTCCGGGTGTGACGCTCATCTCCCCGCCACCCCATCATGATATCTACTCAATCGAGGATCTGGCACAACTTATCTTTGATCTCAAACAGATCAATCCCGATGCGACAGTGACGGTCAAACTGGTATCGACAGCAGGTGTCGGAACGATCGCAGCCGGTGTCGCGAAAGCGTATGCCGACAAGATTGTCATCTCCGGTGGCGACGGCGGTACGGGTGCCGCACCGCTCACGTCGATCAAAAATGCAGGTAACCCCTGGGAACTGGGGCTTAGTGAAGCGCATAACGCTCTGAAGGTCAACGGCCTCAGAGAGTTTGTCCATCTGCAGACAGACGGCGGTCTCAAGACGGGGCTGGATGTGGTCAAAGCGGCCATGCTGGGTGCGGAGAGCTACGCTTTCGGTACGGCCTCTCTGACGATGGAGGGGTGTCGTATTTTGAGACTATGTCACACCAACAAGTGTACCGTCGGTGTCGCGACGCAGGATGAGATGCTGCGGGAGCATTTTGTCGGTACGGTGGACCGGATTATCAACTTTTTCACGCTGCTTGCGGAGGATGTACGTTCCATCATGGCTTCTCTGGGATACACATCCCTGGAAGAGCTCATCGGCCGCAGCGATCTGATGCGCGTTAGCGAGGATCCATTCGCGGAAAAGTTTGACTTCTCTTCAGTACTGAAGCAGGTGGAAGGCCCCAATACCTGTCAGAAAGAGAGCAATGAACCTTTTGACAAGAACAGGTTCGAAAAAGAGATCCTCAAAGATGTCTACAAAGTGATAGAGAATCCCAAAGAGAGCATTGTCATCAACAAGAAGATAAGCAATCTCAACAGAAGCTTCGGTACGCTGATCAGTGGTGAAATCGCCAGATACTACGGTAATACGGGTTTGCCTGACAACAGTATCACGTTCAAACTCGAAGGTATCACAGGTCAGTCACTGGGCGCTTTTTTGATCAAGGGTATTTCGATCTACGTGCGCGGCGCCGGCAACGACTATGTCGGAAAGGGGATGAACGGCGGAAAAATCGTCATCACGCCACAGACACAGAGTGAACTCTTCTCCTGCGCCGGCAATACCTGCCTTTACGGTGCGACCGGAGGAAAACTCTTCGTTGCGGGGAGCATCGGTGAGCGATTCGCGGTGCGTAACTCGGGCGCGATCGCTGTTGTCGAAGGTACGGGGGACCATGCATGTGAATATATGACGGGCGGGGTCGTGGTGATTCTCGGAAAGACAGGTGTCAACTTTGGTGCCGGCATGACCGGCGGTGTGGCGTTTATCTATGACGAAGAGCGTGAATTTTTCGACAATCTCAACCAGGAACTGGTCAACGCGACACGGATCGATACCGACGAGTCGGATGAGGAGAGACACTACATCAAAAAACTGCTGCGTGAGTATATCAACGAGACTGCAAGCAAGAAGGCAGAGTATATCCTGGACAATTTCAGGCACACACTCAGAGATTTTTGGATCGTCAGACCCAAAGATATGCGAAAAACACCGTTAAATCCGGACGAGGGGGATTAGGATTATGCAAAACTTTACAAATCTGGAGAGAATCGAACCGCCCAAGCGCGCTTCGAACGAACGAAAGAAGGACTTCAAGGAGATCTACGAGATCTTCAAGCCTTCCGAAGCTGCAGCCCAGGCCGACCGCTGTGTACAGTGCGGTGACCCCGGTTGCCATGACAAGTGTCCTCTGCACAACTATATACCTTACTGGTTACGTTCTGTCGCAACAAAAAACATAGCGTTGTCGTTTCGCATCTCCAACGAGAGTAATCCCTTCCCGGAAATCACCGGGCGTATCTGTCCGCAGGACAGATTGTGCGAGGGGCGATGCACGCTTCACGAAGACGGCTATGGCGCAATCACCATCGGTTCGATCGAAACTTTTATCAGCGAAGAGGGGTTCAAAAAAGGGCTTACGCCTGATTTTCCTGAAAAATTCAGTGATAAAAGGGTAGCAATCGTGGGGAGCGGGCCGGCCGGTTTTTCCGCAGCGACCTATCTGATGCGTGCCGGTATCCATGTCGAGATGTTTGAAAAGAGTGATCGCCCGGGAGGTCTGCTCACTTACGGTATACCCAACTTCAAACTCGAAAAAGAGGTGGTTTTCAGACGCTACAAGTTTCTGCAGGATGCGGGGATGAAGCTCTTTTTGAATGTCGAGGTCGGCAAAGACCTGGATTTCAAAGAGTTGCTGGAAAATTATGACGCCGTCTTTCTCGGGATCGGCGCGGAAAAGTCTAAAAAGGCGCATATTCCGGGTGAAAATGCCGAAAATGTCTTTCTGGCGATTGACTTTCTGATCAATACACAGAGGAAACATTTCGGAGAAGCGTTCGATCCGAAGTATGAGGTTGCCGGGAAAAACGTGGTTGTCATCGGCGGCGGGGATACCGCGATGGATTGTATCAGGACGTCACTGCGTGAGAATGCAGCATCTGTCAAGTGTCTCTACAGACGCGATGCACACAACATGCCGGGAAGTAAAAAAGAGTTTAAAAATGCCAAAGAGGAGGGTGCGGAGTTCACCTTCTTTGCTTCACCCAAAGAGATTCTGGTCAATGAAAAAGGGGAAGTGATCGGTGTAGAGATGCTCAAAACAGAGCTCTCCCAAAAAGATGGGAGTGGCCGTCAGCGTGTGGAAGTTGTCGAACAGAGCGAGTTTCGCGTCGATGCCGATGTCGTGATACTCGCGCTCGGTTTCGATCCGCATCCACCGCAGTTTTTCTATGAAAACGGCATCGAAACCAACAGCTGGGGAGGTGTGATCGCTGATGAAAAGCTGGAGAGCTCCAAGCCATTTGTCTTCGTCGGCGGTGATTGCTATCGCGGCAGCGACCTGGTGGTCACTGCGGCGCAGGATGGCAAGATGGCGGCAGAAGCGATCGTCGAAAAAGTGCTTGCGACAAAGGTACGATGACCACGCTTTTAGGCGAGGATCGTTTCCTGAGAGCAGCGTTGGCGGCAAACAGGGAGATTTATGCCCTGGTGCAGGAACCGACGCAGATGCTTTATATGCCGCTGCAAAGAGGTGCCGGCGGGGATGTGACGCACGGCATAGACCAGGTGGCGGAAGATATCTTCGCGGCACATCTGAAATCTTTTGGTAAAATCCTTTCCGAAGAGAGCGGGACGATTGGAGAAGGAGAGAAAACGATCTATCTCGATCCGCTGGACGGCAGTGACAACTTTCTCTCCCGTTTTCCTTTTTACGGCACTTCGGTAGCTCTGGAGGGCCCTGAGGGTATCGAATCTGCACTTATTAGCAATCTCGCTACCGGTCTTTTCTGGATCAAAAACCGCAAAGCATTTCTGACCGGAAAGCTGCAAACTGGGACCTACAGACCGGTAGTTGGCAATCCGGACCCGAAAATAGGTATCTTCGAACGGGCTTATCGCTCTTTTACCTATGCTGAAAGACTCAAAAAAGCGAAGATCAAGTATCGTGTGCCAGGGGCGATGGCACTCTCGCTGGCACTGGCGCATGATGTCGATTTCATCCTGATGGAAGGGGAGTTGCGTGACTTCGATGTGAAGGCCGGGCTCTTCATGTGTGAAGATTTGTATCAGCACAAACACAAGGATTTAACGATAATATGCCAACATGAAAATAGTTTCATGCAACTGAAGAAAATAGTTTTAGAGGATGAGTGATGAACTTCGGTGACATCTTTAAAAATTTCAGAAAGCAGCAGCCTTCCCGGGAAGAAGCGCCCAGCCACTGGGTAAAGTGCCCGCAGTGTAACTCCCTGATGTACTACAAAGAGGTCGAAAATCTTGCGCAGGTTTGCCCGAAATGCAAATTTCATATGCGTATCTCTGCCGCAAAGCGCATCGAACTCTTGTCTGACAAAGATAGTTTCATCGAATACGATGCCGATCTGGTGCCTGTCGACCCACTCGGATTCGTCGATAAAAAGTCCTATAAAAAACGTGTCGACGAGAGTGAAAAAAAGACAGGCAAACGCGCATCTGTAGTCTCGGGCGAATGCCGCATAGAGGGCATTCCTGTACAACTTGTTGTCTTCGATTTCTCTTTTATGGGCGGAAGTCTCGGCTCTGTCGAAGGGGAGAAGATCGTACGTGCGGTGCACCGTGCGATCGAAAAATGTCACGGCCTCGTGATCGTGAGTGCGAGCGGAGGAGCCAGGATGCAGGAGAGCACCTTTTCACTGTTGCAGATGTCCAAGACTTCAGCGGCACTGAAACGCCTTGCCAAAGAGGGGCTGCCCTATATATCGGTGTTGACAGATCCGACTATGGGCGGGGTCAGCGCGTCGTTTGCGATGCTGGGAGATGTCATACTTGCCGAGCCCGGCGCTCTGATCGGTTTTGCCGGCCAACGTGTCATCAAACAGACGATCGGTGCCGAACTGCCGGAGGGATTTCAGCGCTCGGAGTTTCTGCTCAAACACGGTTTTCTTGACATGATCGTACAGCGACATGAGATGAAAAAGAGCATCGCCGATCTGCTGCACTATTTCGGACATCGTATCGACAAGGGGTCGGATGCGTCACTGCCGTTAAAAAAAGAGAGGGAGGATTTACCGGAACTGTCGGACAGCACCACTGCAGAGGGGGCCGGTGAGCGTACGGAAATCGATCTGCAGGAGGCACCCGAAACGTCACAAGAGCAGCCCCCGATCTCAGGAGAAGCGAAAAATGATGCATGAGATTTATGCGCTGTTCGACTTTGAACTCAACCGAAGGAAAGGGTATTCGCTTGATCAGTTTCTGGCACTTCCGAAAGTTGAAAAAGCGACGCTGCTTCAGTATCGGGACAAGGTCAACGACATCGCGGTCAAAAGGGAAAATCTGCTCTATCTCAAAGCGCACTTCAAAGGCAAAGTCATCGCCAACGACGAAGCGGGTTTGGCCCTGCTCTGTGACGGACTCCATGTAGGGCAGGAAGATCTGTTACGATATGATACAGATGTGTTCAAAGCTGCAGAGTACCTGCGGGAACTTCTCGGCAGTCGCATCCTGGGCGTTTCAACGCATGATGAAGCGGAGATAGCGGATGCCGGGAAAATGCCGATCGACTATATCGGTCTTGGTGCCTACAGAGGTACGCAGACAAAAGAGATCAGGCAGAAACTGGGAGAGAGACTCAGTATGCTGGCCCAGGATTCAAAACACCCGGTCGCAGCGATAGGAGGCGTCAGAAGCAGCGATAAAATCGCACATGTACGCTACCTTGTGCTGGGTTCCGATCTTTATGAAGATTAACCTCTATACGATCGAAAAACAGCGCCGGGACGCGTATCATACCATCTGTACGCAGTACCGTAAAATGATTTCGAAATATGCTGTGCTGGAGGAGCACAACATCTTCAACAAAAAGATATCTGCGGCGCAAAACAGAGATGCGGCAACGGCGCAGGCAAGTTACAGCGAAGCGTTTTCACCCTATATGAAGGGTTACAATGTCCTTTTGCATCCTGAAGGCAAACTTATAGACACGCCAAATTTTTATAAATATTTTGATATAAATACAAACTTAAATTTTTTTATAGGCGGCGCCTATGGATTTGAGAAAGCGTTTGTGGGGAAAGGGGATCTTGTGCTCAGTCTGAGCAAGCTTACCATGAGCCATAAAATAGCGAAAATTGTACTTTATGAACAGATATACAGGGGATTGACGATTTTGCACAAGCACCCCTATCATAAATAGTACCATTCGAAGGAAATGAAAATGACAGAAAAAGAGACCAATGAATTCAGAGAGATGCTTCTTAAACGGAAGGAGGAGATCGAAAAGACGATTTCAGACAAACAGCAGGAGATTTCATCACTGACAGAGACAGATGCGAGTGACGAAGCGGATTTTGCGACTATCAGTACCGACAGTGAAATGGGCCATACGATCAATACGAGATTGCGAAACGAACTTCAGGAGATCGAGTATGCTCTTTTCAAAATCAGCAATCATACTTACGGGATCTGTGAAATGTGTGAAGAGCCTATCGGTATAGCGAGACTGAAAGTCAAACCACAGGCGAGATATTGTATAGTATGCAGAGAGATAGTCGAGAAATCTTAAGCAAAGGGGTGTATTGATGGGCTTGAAAAGATATGTGATATTCGGCGGATTGCTACTGCTGGCGATGGGTGTCGCAATCTACGCATACACGGGTGCCTCTTATGCACTGCCCATAGCCGGAATCACGGTCAAACTACCTGTCGCTGTCTGGATGGTTCTTCCGGCACTGATCCTCTATATCGTGACGATTGTGCACCTGATGTTCCATGGTACCCTTAACTATACGAGAATGCGTGCGATCAAAAAAGATAGTGAAGCGTTTGTGGAAAATGCCAAACGTGCACTTCTGGGCAAGCAGCTCAGAGGCGACGGGTACAGAAGCGAAGCCTTCAAGCTTCCCGGCGCGATCCTGCCGCTTCTCAATATCGATCCGAAACGTTCGGCGCATCACAGAGTCTACGATGACGGGATTCAGGATATACTCGAAGCGAAGCAGCGTATCAGAGAGGGTGAAGTGATCGATCTCTCGAAATTCGGATTGCTCTCGGACAATGCCCTGGTGTTGCAAAATGCGGAGAATGCGTTGAAGCGGGATCCCACCTATGCCAAAACGATCCTGCAGAAGTGTGACGATAAAGCGTTGTGTCAAAAGGCGCATCTCGCACTCGCCGGTTATGCATCACTCGATGAGATCAAGAAGTATAAAGTCGAGCCGACAAGAGAACTCTTTTTCAGACTGATCGACCGCATCGGTGCCAAAGAGAATCCGATCGAACTGAGTAACGACGATATTATCGAGATGATACATCAGCTCGATTTCACGAAGCAGGATTTCATTTTGCTGGCAAAGAAATTGAAAAACAAACTCAATCCTGACAGGGTGATCATGCTCTTTGAAAAACTTGCGCATGAGTTCCCGCATGAAGCCGGTGACGGGTATCTTTACCTGTTGTTCGAGCTACAGATGGTGGATACTGCGAGAGAGTTTCTGGAAAACTCCAGTGAAGAGGAGTATCCTGTTTTCAAATATCTGCTTTTCCTCAAAGACAGCGGTAAAAATTTTGATACGGATCTTTTCTTTAAGTAATCTGTGCAAAAAACATTGATCGATTTCACTAAAAAGGATCTTGTAGCCCTTGCGCCGCTTGCAGGATATACAGACCTTCCTTTCCGTCATGTCGTCAAAAAGTTCGGTGCCGATATCACCTTTTCGGAGATGATCAGTGCCAATGCGATGATCCATCATTCGAAAAAAACTTTCAAAATGATCGAGAAATCACCTCTTGAAGTTCCCTATATCGTTCAGATCGCAACCGGTGATGTCGCTGTCGCGAGAGAAGCGGTCGAGATGCTCAACGACATCGAGGGGATCGACGGGATCGATCTCAACTGCGGGTGCCCGGTTCCCAAAGTGGTATCCCAAAATTCCGGATCCTCTCTTCTACAGGATCTCGACCAGATGGCCAGGGTGGTCGAGACCATCAAGCGCCACTCCAACAAGCGTTACACTTCGCTCAAATCACGTCTCGGATTCGGTGAAAAGATTCCCGAAGCGATCGCCAGAACGGCAGAGAGCGCAGGGGCGGATTTTCTGACACTGCATGGGCGTACACGTGCGGGAAGATACAAGGCGCCGGTCGATTACGATGCGATCAGAGAGGCAAAAGCTTCGGTAAAGATCCCTGTGATTGCAAACGGTGACATCACGACCGTCGAAAGGGTCAGAGAGGTACGCGAGAAGACCGGGTGTGACGGCGTCATGATCGGTCGTGGCGCTGTAGGCAATCCGTGGATCTTCTATCAGATCAAGGAGGATCTTCCCACACTGGAGAAGGCGAAGATACGCGAGATCGTTCTGGAGCATTTCGATGCGATGATCACTTTTTACGGCGAGATCGGTGCGAGGATATTTCGCAAGCATCTGCATACATACTCCAAAAATTTCCCGAATGCTTCACAATTTCGTGATAGAATCAATCGTGAAGAGGAAGTGGACGTGTTGCGCGGTATGATAGTCGACTTTTTTAGCAGATAATGGTATAATTTTTGCCTTAAAGTGTCTATGAAAACCGGGTTTTGCCAGGAAGGCAGAAGGTTTTCAGAAATGCCCGTAAATCAAGGGAAGAGGGAGAGCAATGTTATTTGATGACGATGACGATATTTTTGGCGGAACTCCCCGGCAAAAATATTTTGATATTATATTTCACGCGAACAGGAACCTGGTCGAAGAGGAGTTGACGGACAACCTTTCAAAAATAGCGGCACTCGAACTGCTGCTCGAAGAGATGCTCGGTGAAGATAAGGATATTTTACAGATCGTTCAGAACTATATCTGGGAGAATCAGGAGAAGATCGATAAAAAGAGAGACAATCTTTTCATCGAAGGTATGGGGAATATCTTAACGAAAAATGAGTAGGTGGATCGGTTCGCTTCTTTTGCTCTGTACATTTTTGTCCGGTGCAGAAGGGGGTTTCGAACTGACACACCGTTTCACGCTTAAAAAAGATCAGCCTGCAGTGATCGAAATCAGGAAAGATACTCCGGTGACCTATGCGAAAGAGGGCTTGCTCACTTTTCGCTGGACACTCTGGCAAAACAGAAGATTGGTACTGCTGCTGGATTACGAAGGTTTCAAACACCAGTATATACTGGAAACGAAATTTGGCCGTAACACGACAGAGCTCTTTTTGACCGGAGATTACAAGCGGATCGATCGCAGACCCTTTCTGTTACTGACATTTGAAAAATTCAGTAAAAAGGAGAGACGTGCGACGATTACGGCACAGTTACACGATCCCGACAAAAGGTTGGAGATCAAAATAAAAAAACCAAAGAAGTAAAGGTATCTATGTTAGAAAATGTCGAGTCGCTGATGCACCGGTATGTGGAAGAGGCGGATGCCTATGCCCTTTCACTTTATGAAAAAGTACCGCGCGGCAAGAGATTGCGAGCCAAGCTGATTCTTCGGATCGCAGGTGAGAATGCGGAAGCGGAGAGACTGGCTGCGATCGTAGAGTTGATTCATGCGGCAAGTCTGCTGCATGACGATGTGATCGACGAAGCGATGACGCGACGCGGTATTCCTTCGATCAACGCCACGCACGACAGCAAATCTGCAGTGATGCTCGGAGATATTCTCTATTCTAAAGCCTATTCCGAACTGAGCCGTTTTGCCCCTGAGATCATCCGTAGGATTTCCGATGCGGTGGTACAACTCTCTGCCGGGGAACTGCTCGATGTCGAATATGCCAAAGTGTTACAGCCGGATGAAGCGAAATATTTCGACATGATCTATAAAAAGACGGCGGTACTGATCGAAGCGACTGCTGCGAGTGCGGCCGCTTTGGCGGGTAAACCGACGCAATCGTTTGCCCGATACGGAAAGAATCTGGGGCTCGCGTTTCAGATCATTGACGATGTGCTGGACATCACGGCCGATGCACAGACACTGGGAAAACCGGCGATGGCAGATTTCAGAGAGGGGAAAACGACACTTCCCTATATCTACCTTTTCGAGGCACTCGATGAAGCGGGGAGGGAGCGGTTGCGCGGGCTCTACCGGAAGTCGCTCACTGAGGAAGAGGCGGCATGGTTGAAAGAGAAGATGCGGGAAAGCGGGGCTGTCATGCAGTCGATCACCCTGGCACAGCAGTTGGGTCGTCAGGCACTGGACGCTATCGCCCATGAGCGCAATCCCGCACTTGAACGTGTGATTACCGATATGATTGAAAGAGAGTTCTGATGCGTTATATGATCGCCAGTTTTACCCATAAAAATACCAATATTGAAACGAGGGAGAAACTCTCTTTTTCCGATAAAGCGCTTCTGAAAAGATTTTATGACAAACTGTTGTCGCTTGCACCGGTGCACGAAGCGGTGGTCGTCTCTACCTGCAACCGTGTGGAAGTGATCATCAGTACCAGTGAGGTCGAAGGTGTCGACAGCCAGCTGCTTCGGACGATTTCGGAAGTGACAGGTGTTTCTCTCTCCGAACTGGAGGGGAAAGGTGCGATCTACACCGACGCCAATGCGATCCATCATATCTTCAGTGTCGTCTCGTCGCTGGATAGTCTGGTGCTCGGAGAGACACAGATCGTGGGACAGGTGAAAGATGCCTTCAGTTTCTCCTATGACAACGGGTACAGCGGACAGAAGATCGCGCGTGTCATGCACAATGCCTTTCGATGTTCCGCTACGGTGCGCAATGCAACCGATATCTCCAAAAATCCGATCTCTGTCGCAAGTGTAGCCGTGGCCCGGGCAAAGGAGATATTCGGTGGCAATCTCGGCGGTTATTCGGCTGTGGTTGTCGGTACGGGTGAGATGGGAGAACTCGCCTGCAAGCATCTCGCCAATGCAGGTGCCAATATCATACTCGTTACCAGAAATATCGAGAAAGGGCAAGAGATGGCGAAGCGTATCGACAACGTCACTGTGACGGTAGAACCCTTTTCGGAGTTGCCGCAACTGCTCAATCACTATCGATTGCTCTTTTCGGCTACGAGTGCCACGGAGCCGGTTATCCGGGCGGACATGATCGAAGAGACGACATTCGAACGACACTGGTTCGACATCGCGATTCCGCGTGATATCGAAGATGGCGATTACCCCGATATCACGATCTATGCTGTCGATGATTTGCGTACGATTATGCATCAGAATCTCAAACAGCGCGAATCCAGCGCGATGAAAGCGTATGCGATCGTGGGAGAGTTCACCGAAGATTTTTTCAAATGGCTGCAGAGTCTCTCGGTAGATCCTATGATTCGGGAGATTCGGGATATGGCCAGAAACTGCAGCAGCAAAGAGTTGCAACGCGCCATCAAGAAAGGGTATGTGCCAAAAGAGTATGAAAAGCAGATCGAAAAGATTATCCACCAGGCGTTCAACTCTTTTCTGCATAAACCGACTACGGTGCTGAAACATATTGCGGATCAGCCACAGGCCGATACGGTGGTGCAATCGATTCAACTCTTTTTCGGACTCAATTCAGAGCAGAGGAAAGCGCTGGATACCTACAAATGTGACTACCAGATCGAAAAGGATCTGTATAAAAAGGAGAATGGATGAGATTGAGCAGACTCTTCGCGCCGACAACCAAAGAGGCGCCAAAAGATGCGGTATTGCCGAGCCATATCTTTTTGGTCAGGGGCGGGTTTATCGCACAGATCGGCAGCGGGATCTACAACTATCTGCCGTTGGGGAAAATGGTACTGGATCGTATACGCAGCGTCGTAAAAGAGGAGCTCGATGCAGTGGGAAACCAGGAGGTGCTGCTGGGATTCGTCACACCTTCCGAGCTCTGGAAGGAGAGTGGCAGATACGACAAGTTCGGCAAAGAGCTGTTGCGTTTCAAAGATCGTAAAAACAACGAGTTTGTCCTCGGACCGACCCATGAAGAGGCGATGGTCGACCTGGTACGCAACCGTGTCAAAAGTTACAAACAGCTGCCGCTCAATCTCTACCAGATCAACACGAAGTTTCGAGACGAGGCGAGGCCGCGTTACGGATTGCTGCGCGGGCGCGAGTTTATCATGAAGGACGGTTACAGTTTTCATGAGAGTGTCGAAGATATGCAGCGCGAATATGCCCTGATGGAGAAGACCTACGGCAGGATTCTGGATCGTCTGGGATTGCGTTACCGCGTGGTGGAAGCGGACAGCGGTGCCATCGGCGGCAGCGGCTCGAAAGAGTTCATGGTGCTGGCGGACAACGGGGAAGACGATATCGTCATCTGTGAAGGGTGTGACTATGCCGCCAATATCGAAGCGGCGAAGCGGGCGCCCAGAGAGGTGGATGCATCGGATGTCGAGATGACACCGGGCTCTTTTCATACCCCGGGTGTCAGGACGATCGAAGAACTCGCTTCCTTTTTCCGAATCTCTCCCGACTTTCTGGTCAAGGCAGTAGCCAAAAAGGCGATCTACCCCGATCATGAAGAGGTCGTCCTCTTTTTCCTCAGAGGCTCCGACACCCTGCAGGAGACGAAAGCGGCGACAGCCTGCGGAGCGCTGGAGCTGGCAGAGGCGAGCAAAGAGGCGCTGGAAGAGGCGGGACTGGTTCCCGGATATATCGGACCCGATGTACAAGGGGTGCAGAAGTACGTCGATCTCGAACTCAAAGAGCAGGCGCCGATGATCTGCGGTGACAACAAGCCGGATAGCCACTATGTCGGATACAGCTTCAAAGGCAAAGCGTTCGATTATCGGGATCTTGTCACGGTCGAGGCGGGTGACAGGTGTCACCGGTGCGGCGGCAGACTCACGGTGACCAAAGGGATTGAGGTAGGGCATATTTTTCAGCTGGGAACGCGCTATTCCGAGGCACTGCAGGCCACTTTCCTGGATAGAAACGGCAAAGCGCAACCTTTCGTGATGGGGACATACGGCATCGGTGTGAGTCGTCTCGTAGCTGTCGTGGTCGAACAGCATCATGATGAGAGAGGATGCATCTGGACAGAGGAGACGACACCGTTTGAAGTGATGATCATCCTCTCCAACGCGAAAGACGATACCCAGAGAGAGTATGGCGAAACCCTCTATGCCCAACTGCGTGAAAAAGGTAAACGCGTCCTGCTCGATGACAGAAACGAACGTTTCGGATTCAAGATGAGCGATTTCGAACTCTTCGGGTTTCCCAGAGCGGTGATCGTGGGCAAGGGGCTCAAAGAGGGTAAAGTGGAACTTGTCGACCGCGGAACGCTTCAGAAAGAGGAAGTATCCGCCGACGCAGTCGCTTCGCGCTTGATGGAGTCGTAGTGTTCTATTTTCTGATTTACTTCTTTCTGGAGGTGGTTGTCACAGTCGATATCGCAGGCCAGATCGGTGGGCTTGCGACCTTTTTCGAGATCATCATCACCGCTTTCATCGGCCTCTTTTTATTAACCAACTTTCGCTATACTCTCGCCCAGAGCATGCATGCTCTGATGAGCGGATCCATCACGGTCGACGAATTCCAGAAGATGAACCTGATGTCGCTGCTGGGAGCGATCCTGCTGATCATTCCGGGATTTTTCAGCGACATCGTCGGTCTGTTGTTACAGTTTGGATTTTTCGGCACATTTGTTGCTAAAAAGATTCTGCATTTAAAAGAGAAAAAAAGCAAACGCAAAGGAGAGTATGAAGATGCGATTGATGTCGAAATTATTGATCACGACACTATTGACAAGTAGTATCATCACGCTGGGTTGCAGTAAAGAACCGACTGCAAAAAGGGATCAGAACAGCAGTGAAAAAGTTGCGCAAAAACCTGTAGGCAAAAAAAGTGCTCCAAAAAAAGAGAAGTTGACAACCGAGCAGAAAAATCAGAAACGGATACTCGAATATGTGAAAAGAGCGATCTCCGTCAACAGAGATTATGCACTCAAGGGAATCCGTATCCGTCAGGTGAAGGATGTCAAAGATCTGCCGGGCTGGAAAGTCTATTTTCTCGATATCGATTTGAAGATCAAAAAGCAGCAGGGGAAAGAGATCACGGTACATGATAAGATCTTCAGTAACGGAAAATATATCGTTCGTGATTTTATCAACATCGTCAACCGCTCATCCCTCAAGGACAAACTCGTACCCGATATGGACAAGAGTTACTACCGTAAAGATCATCTGGTTTATGGCAGGGAGAGTGCACCGAACAAGATTGTCGTATTCAGCGATCCGATCTGCCCGTTCTGTCAGGGATATCTGCCTGGTCTGCTCAAAGCCGCCAAAGAGAATCCGGACAAGATCGCACTCTACTACTACCATTTCCCGCTTATCATGCTGCACAAAGAGGCGCCTACGATCATCAAGGCGGCGATGGTGGCCGAGAAGAGAGGGATGAAAGATGTCATGGAAAAAGTCTATGCACAGAAGTTCAATCTCGATACGGCGGATGAGAAGAAGATACTCGAGGCATTTAACAAAGCGATGGGAACGCAGATTACTTCCAAAGATATCCATGCCAAAGATATTGAAGCGCGCTATGCGTTTGACAAAGAGATGGCGGACAAAATGATGATCAGCGGGACACCGACTGTCTATGTCAACGGTAAAAAAGATTTCAGCCGCCGCAAATATCAAGAGATCATCAAGAAGAAGTAGCATTAGCGATTGAGGGCGGAGTTCTCCGCCATACCGAAAGAGGAAGCATGAAGAAACTGATTATCGCCACGAGAGGCAGCAAGCTCGCACTCTGGCAATCCGAACATATCAAGGCGTTGCTGGAAGAGGCCCATCCCGGCCTTTCGGTCGAACTCAAAGTGATGAAGACCAAAGGGGATATCATCCTCGATACGCCGCTGGCGAAGATTGGCGGCAAAGGGCTCTTCACCAAAGAGCTCGAAGATGCGATGCTGCGCAAAGAGGCGCATATCGCTGTGCACAGCCTCAAGGATGTTCCTACGGAGTTCCCCGACGGATTAGTGCTCGGGGTCATCACCAAACGCGAAGATGTCAGAGACGCCCTGCTGAGCGAAAAGTATGCTGATATCGACGCGCTGCCCGAAGGTGCGGTAGTTGGCACGACAAGTCTGAGACGGCGCATGCAGATCCTCGCAGCAAGACCCGACCTGAAGATCAAAAATCTCAGGGGCAACGTCAACACCAGACTTCGCAAACTCAAAGAGGGAGAATACGATGCGATCATCCTTGCATCGGCGGGAATCAACCGCCTGGGATTGCAGGATGAAGTGCGCCACTTCACGCCGATATCCACCACGCTCATGATCCCTGCGATGGGACAGGCGGCGCTGGGTATCGAGTCGGTCGACGATGCAGAAGTTCTTGAGATGCTCTCTGTGCTGCGCGATGACGAGGCGGAGATAGAAACGACAGTGGAACGCGATTTTGTGACAGTGCTGCAGGGGGGTTGCCAGGTACCTATCGGTGTCAATGCCAGACTGGGTGCGGACGATTCGCTGCAGGTGCGTGCGATCGTCGGTTTGCCGGACGGCAGCGAATTGATCAGAGAGAAACTGGTCGCATCGCGAAACGACTACAAAGCGATGGGAAAAGAGCTCGCTGACATCATGATCGAAGCGGGTGCCGTCAAACTGCTCAAACGTGCTGAAGAGATAGCGCTCAAAGAGATCCTCTGACCGAAGGAAAACGATGCAAGAAGCGATAGCGTTACTCAGGGAACATGATCTGTTACGTGTCATCGACACACCGCTCGATATCGATCTGGAGATTCCGCATGTGGCTTATGTCGAAGTCAAGAACCCCGACTCCAGGGCACTCCTCTTTACCCGTCCCGTCTCCAGACGTCTGCAGAGAGAGTACGACATCCCGGTTTTGATGAACGTTTTCGGTTCGCATGAAGCGACCAACCTTTTCATCGGCAAACCGGCAGACACGATCGCCGAAGAGATCGAGGAACTTCTGAAACTCAAACCGCCGGCCACACTGGGGGAAAAGTTCGGTATGCTTACCCGCCTGTTTCACCTGAAAAATGTGTTTCCCAAACGTCTCTCCTCAAGAGGCGCATGTCAGGAGCGGATCATGCAGGGGGAAGCGGTCAATCTCTACGACTTGCCGATTCTGACGACATGGCCTCAGGATGGCGGCCCGTTTATCACGATGGGACAGGTCTATACGCAGTCGCTCGACGGAGAGCGCAAAAACCTGGGGATGTACCGCCTGCAGGTCTACGACAGGAACCATCTGGGGATGCACTGGCAGATACACAAAGATTCGGCGAACTTC
Organism: Sulfurospirillum sp.; assembly: GCA_024762235.1. GTDB lineage: Bacteria > Campylobacterota > Campylobacteria > Campylobacterales > QNZT01 > QNZT01. Next base: position 12,041 of record JANTHT010000002.1, on the reverse strand, counting down.
TTTCATGAATACCGTGAAGCGGGAGAGAAGATGCCGGTCTCCATCGCGATAGGCGGTGATCCGCTCTATACCTGGGCGGCGACGGCACCGCTGCCGCACGGGGTTTTCGAACTGCTGATGTATGGATTCATCAAAGGAGAGAGTGCACGGCTCGTCAAGTCGATCACCAACGACCTCTATGTCCCGGAAGATGCCGATTTTGTCATAGAGGGGTTTGTCGATCCTGAGAAACTGCGTATCGAAGGGCCTTTCGGGGACCATACCGGCTACTACACGCTCGAAGAGGCGTATCCCCAGCTCGAAGTCCACGCGATCACCCGCAAGGAGAAACCGGTCTACCTGGCGACAGTGGTGGGCAAACCGCCGCTGGAGGATAAATATATGGGGTGGGCGACAGAGCGTATCTTTCTGCCGCTTCTCAAAACCACCGCCCCCGATCTGATCGACTACGTGATGCCCGAAAACGGCGTCTTTCACAATCTGATCATCGCCAAGATGAAAACGCTTTATCCCGGACATGCCAAACAGTTCATGCATGCCTTCTGGGGTGTGGGGCAGATGAGTTTCGTCAAGCATGCGATCTTCGTCGGTGACGATGCTCCCGGTCTGGAGTCGTACGACGATCTCTGTGACTATATTCTCGACCGTGTGCAGGTGGATAATCTCTTGATCAGTGAAGGGGTGTGCGATGCGCTGGATCATTCCAGTGACGCCTTTGCCTATGGCGGAAAACTGGGTATCGACTGTACCGCGGACAATGTCCACTTCCCGCAGAAAGAGCTGCTGGAGGATGATGCACTTCTTGAACTGATGCAGGAACTCGAACCAACGGTGGAAGCCATAAAGCAATATAAAACGTATACGAAAACACCGATCTGTCTCATCGCCATCGATAAAAAGGAGCCTGTGAAAAATCTCTACGAAAGGCTCGAACCGGTCAAAAAACATACGAAACTGCTCGTTTTTGTCGATGCAGGAAAAAATGACCTGAACAACCCCTACATGCTGATCTGGCGGATCGTGAACAATATCGATGCGACTCGCGATATCTTTTTGCAAAAAGAGTTTATCGGCATCGATGCGACGAACAAGGGGGAGATCGAAGGGTTCCCCAGACGCTGGCCGGACGATACCGACTGCGATGCGACAGTGATCGAAGATCTGAGAGAGCGTGGGATCATCGATGTCGACGAGGACTTTCTGAAACGGTTTTATATCACGAAGAGTGGCTGAGAAAAGCCTCTTGACGCCATAGACCCTCTTTTTTTCTCTTTTTTTTACAGAATATATCGCTAAACAAAGTTGTTTTAAAGTTTATTTAGTAATATGTATATTAAAGATTTCAAAAAAGGAGTTTGAATTGAGAAAGATTTTAATGCTGGCAGCAACGACATCCGTGCTTTTCGCAGGTGCGGAGATAGCGCCGATCGTCGATTATGAAAAAGAGGATGTCCAGAAAGCTGTAGAAGTGGTCAAAGAGGTCAAGCCGGCTCCCGTACCGGTACCGGTCGTTTGCCCGACACCTGCACCGGTTGTACCCGCACCCAAAAAGTGGTATGTCGGACTCGACGGTATGGGCGCACAGTATAATACAGATTCGGGAAAATGTAACGGACTTGGTGCCGTCGTCGCGAAGCTGGGCTATGACTTCAACAGATATTTCGGTATCGAAGGACGTGCCGGATACGGTATCAATGAGCAGGACCATGATGCCGGCGGTACCACCAGAATCAAGGAGAACTACGGTATCTATCTCAAGCCGATGCTCCCCATGGGTGAAAAATTTCATCTCTTCGGATTGCTGGGATATGCCAAAGCGAAAGTGGAAAGCAAATGGGACAGCAGCAGTGCCAACGGTGCACTGGCAGGTACTGTCGATGAGTCGAGTCCTTCATTTGGCCTTGGACTGAACTATGCGATCAACGACAGATGGAGCATCGTCGGTGAAGGCGTGCGCCTGCTGCACAGTGTCGATCACACTTTCAACGTCAAAGGCGGTACGACACGAGAAGAAGATGGTATCAATCTCGATACATACGGCCTCGGCGTAAACTATAAATTCTAATCATTCCAATGGCGAAGGGGTATCGAATCCTTCGCCAATCCCTCTGACACCTGCATGAGAACCAGACAATATGTTATTTTGACCCTCTTGCTTGTATGGGCATTGCCGCTTTTTGCGTCTGCGAACAGCCACTGTTGCAAAGAAGAGCTACTCGAAGCACTCTCTGAAAATCCCGAAATCGTCAATGTCGAAGAACTCGGTGCACTCTATCATCAGAAGCGATACACGATACTCTGGAATCGAACCGATCTCGATGCGCTGCTTGCACTCTCGGAAGATCCGAAATATAACTATCTGCAGTTGCCTCTGCATACTGCACCATTGCGTCAGATGCGCGCACGCATGGCGCTTGAACCGCTCGATCCCGCTTCCAGAGCAAAGCTCGATCTGCTGGCGAGTGATCAGTTTATCTCCTTTGCAAAGTTTCTTTACGAAGGAGAGATTGACGCGAAACGTTTTTTCGAAATCGTGCAAGAATATGGGGAAAAGGGGCTTGTGTGGGAACCAAACCCACGTAAACCGCATTATCTCTCAGACTTGAAAAAAGCGCTGCGAACCCATCGTATCCAGTCCATACTGACGCGATATCCGCCCGCCGAGAAGGCATTTAGGGCTCTTGTTGAGGCCTATCACCGATACCGTACCATGCGATTTCCGAAGATCGACTATCTTAAAGATTTGAAAAGAGGGGATTATGGATATGAAGTCGCGCAGCTGAAACATTATTTGCATGTCACAGGTGATTTGGCGGAGAGTGACCCGAAGTATCTTGATTTTCCTACATTTGACGAAAAACTGGAGCAGGCGGTGCTGCGTTTCCAAAAGCGCCACTATCTGAAACAAAACGGCATTTTCGACCGGGTCAATGTACTCTATGCCAGGAGAAGTGCCCAGGATAAAGCGGCGCTGATCCATCTCAATATCGAACGTTACAAACTCTTTCCCCGTATAGTGAACGACACACATGTGATCATCAATATACCGGGTTTTATTCTGCAGTTTTTCGAAGATGGCACGCTTATGGATGAGATCCCGGTCGTTATCGGGCGTGAAGACAGACCGACACCGATCTTCAGAGATGTGCTGGAGTATATCGTACTCAATCCGTCCTGGAGTATCCCGCAGAATCTTATGAAGAAAGATTATATTCCCCATCTGGCGGAGGATCCCGCATCGCTTCTGAGAGACGATATCCATATCTACAGAGGCGGCAAAGAGATCGATCCCGAAAAGGTTGACTGGTCAAAATATCTCAACTACGAAGGGCGGATCCCCTATCGGATGGTGCAGAAGGCGGGAGAGAAGAATGTGCTGGGCGCGATGAAATTTATCTTCCCAAACAGGTACCATGTCTATCTGCATGATACGAATGCGAAAAAGTTGACGACACTGCGTTATCGGCTCTACAGTTCGGGATGTATCCGCCTCGCAGAACCCTATAAACTTCTCGCGCTGCTCTCACCCTATACGCGATACAGCTATGATCGGCTGCTCGATATCATCGCATCGGGCAAGACGGCCCATATCCGACTGAAGCGCAAGGTTCCGATACATATACGCTATTTGACTGCATTTGTGGATGGTGCGGGCCGTATTAACTTCCGAAAAGATTTCTATGGCTACGATGCGATCCAGATGCCGCTGCTCAATCGTTCATCGATGAGATAAACTCTTTGTAGATCTGCTCGAGTTCCTCTTCCCGTTTGGGGATGATCTCTTCATGATGGCTGCTGATCGCCTCTTCGAGCAGGGCGATACGTTTGGAGAGATAGATAAAAAGCTCTTTGTTGATATCGGGGATCTTGTTATGGCTCAGCTGCGACTGGTCTTTGCCTTTTCTGATGATACGCGCAGGTATACCGACTGCGGTGGAGTCGTCGGGAACATTTTTGATGACGACGGAGTTGGCGCCGACTTTCGCATTTTTACCGATCGTGATGTTTCCCAGCACTTTCGCTCCCGCGCTGATGACGGCACCGTTTTTGACGGTAGGGTGGCGTTTGACATCTTTGTCGAGACTCACACCGCCCAGGGTGACACCCTGATAGATCAGTACGTCGTCTCCGATTTCCGCAGTTTCGCCGATGACGACGCCGAAACCGTGGTCGATAAAGACGCGCCGTCCGATCTTGCAACGGGGGTGGATATCGATGTTGGTGATCATCTGGGTGATACCCATCAGAATACGGGAGAGGAAATGGAAGCCGCGATTGTAGAGGGCATGCGCCACCCGGTAGTGGATGATGGTCCAGATGCCGGGATAGTTGAAGAAGATCTCAAACCTGGATCTGATGGCGGGGTCGTTGACCCAGGGAGTTTGCAAATCCTCTTTAATCAGTTGCCAAAGTGATATTTTTTTCATTGTTCCTCTAGTTGAACGTTTTCAGATACCCATTCTCGTGCAAGAATGATTCCATCCTTCGATAGATCTCTGCACGGGTCTGCGCATCGATATGTACAGAGTTTTGAATATTTTCCAGAAGGCGGTTCTGGATCGTGAGTGGATTATAGTTTAAATCTTCTAAAATATCGATAAGCGGATCACTCTTGACCAGCTCCTCGATGCGGTACCCCTCTTCGTCGATCGCGATCGTTGCGGTAGTGGGGCGTGTAAAGAGGTTGTGTTTCATACCCAGCACCTCCTGATAGGCGCCGACTTTGAAAAAGCCGAGAAAATACTCCTCCTCGTCGAGATCGACACTGTGCAGAAAGAGGGGGTTTTTGTTGTCGAAGTCGATCTCTCCGTCACTGTCGCATGTGATATCCCAGAGGCTGGCGGAGCGCGTAGGCATGGTATCGAGTTTGGAGAGAGGCATGACGGGAAAGTGTTGTGCAAGTCCCCAGAAGTCGGGAAGGCTTTGAAATATGGAGAAGTTGACAAGATACTTCTCCTGGATCTTGTCCTGAATCTGGAGCAACTCCCTGACCGGTTTGTTTTTCAGTAGAACGATCGCTTTTCTGATGATCAGGTGGGTCAGAATCTCACTGTTGGACCGGTCGGTCAGATCGATATACCCGAGGTTGAAGAGGGTCATCAGCGAGTTGAGATGGTCGATGCTGTCGTGCAGATACTCCAGGGCATTTTCAGGTTTGATAAATTTGTAGAGTTCGTGTAGCTCTTCGATCAGCGGCGGGTTCTGCTCTTTCAGACGCAGCGCTTTGATGGAATACTCTTCGCTGAAGAGTTCAAAGACAGGTGCCACAAGAACCGCATGCGAAGCGGCGATAAAGCGTCCCGATTCGATCAGGATATCGGGTTCCCTGACCCCCTTGGCTCTGGCGATCTGCTGCAGGGTGAAGGTGGTGTCGCTGGCATACTCCTTGAGAGAGTAGGTCACTTCGGGATAGGCTTCGTTCTGGGTATATTCGACACCGAGGCCACCCCCGAGATTGATGCTGTTGAGATTCAGCGCCCCCATATTGAGCAGATCGGCGTAGATATTTCCCGCTTCGCGCAGCGCCTTTTTGAGATTGCCGATCTGTGTCATCTGCGACCCGATATGGAAGTGTAGCATCGTAAAGCGCTCCAGCAGGTTATGCGTACGCAGCAACTCCATCGCTTCGAGGAGCTCCGTGGAGGTGAGCCCGAACTTGGAGTTGATGCCGCCGCTCTTGCTCCAGATACCCGACCCCGTACTGTGCAGTTTGATGCGGATGCCTATGTTGGGTACCGGCGTGCCCATCTCATCCGCCACTTCGATGATCGATTCGAGTTCGTTGATCCCTTCGATGGTGAGTGTGATCTCGTGCCCCATCTTCGCAGAGAGAAATCCCAGCTCGATCATCTCTTTGTCCTTGAAGCCGTTGACAGTGATCGGCGCACCCTCCTGGATATAGCTCATCGCGATGATGAGTTCGGCTTTGGAACCGGCTTCCAGACCGTAGCCGTACGCTTTGCCCGCCTGCAGTAAAGGCATCAGAAAGTCGGGATACTGGTTGACTTTGAGGGGGAAGACGGCATGAAAATCGCCCTGGTAGTCGAGCTCTTCAAAAGCGTTGTGAAATGTCGTGAAGATCGCATTGATCTGTTTTCTGATCAAATGGGGAAATCGCAGCAGCAGCGGTCCGTTGGATCCCTGTTCGCGTATATCCTGTACGATGTCGAAGATGGCCGGACGGCTGCGGTGGTTGATGCAGACTTTATCCTCTATGATGACGAAATTGTTTTCGCCCCAGATCTCGATACCGTATCGCTGCATCGTCTTTTCAGAGCTCTCGCATCTCTTCAGTTTTCGCCTCGAGATCTTTGACCCAGATCTTCTTTGCAGCGAGCTCGTTTTCACCGATGACGGCGCAGTATCGGGCACCCGCTTTGTCAGCTGCCTTGAGGTGTGCCCTGAGGCTTTTGACGTCGTATCCCATCGTTACTTTGTCATGTTCCCGCTCTTTCGATGCCGCGAGAAAGAGTGGTGTCAGTGCCTCTTCGCAGAGGGCACCGAAGTAGTATCCCTCTCTCTCCTGACGCGGTACTTCTATCATCTCCATCAGGCGCTCTATACCGATCGCAAAACCGATGGCTGGTGTCTCTTTGCCGTCCAGAAAGCTGACCAGTTTGTCGTAGCGGCCGCCACCGGCGACGGCATTTTGCGCACCCAGATCGCCGCTGACAAATTCGAAAGCGGTTTTGTTGTAGTAGTCGAGTCCGCGTACGAGGTTGGGATCGATCTCGTAGGAGATCCCTTGCTGATCGAGCAGGCTCAGAAGGGCATTGAAGTGGGTATCGCACACTTCACAGAGATTTTGCCGCAGTCTGGGTGCCGGTTCAAGCAGTTGCTGACACTTTTCGTTTTTACAGTCGAAGACACGGATCGGGTTGGTCGATTTGCGTCTTCGGCAATCTTCGCAGAGGGCATCTTCGATCGTATCGAGAAATGTGACGAGTCTTTCCCGGTAGGGCGGCATGCATGTGCTGCAACCCAGCGAGTTGAGTTTGAGGGTGTAGTTGATACCGAAAAAGTCGAGAATCTCTTTGAGCATCAGGATGATGTTGGCATCTTCGAAGTGGCTCGAGACACCGAAACTCTCCACACCGAACTGATGAAACTGACGCAGTCGCCCTTTCTGGGGACGCTCGTAGCGAAACATGGGCCCGTGGTAGAAGAAGCGGTGGATACCGCCCTGACGGTCATACTTCTTTTCGATGAAAGCGCGAACGACGCCGGCGGTCCCTTCCGGACGCAGGCAGACGTCATGTCCCCCCTTGTCGATAAACTGGTACATCTCCTTGCCGACGATATCGCTGCTTTCTCCGACACTGCGTTTGAAGAGAGCGGTCTCCTCCAGGATCGGCGTCTCGATAAATTCGAAACCGTATCGCCGTGCGATGGCAGAGGCGTTTTCGAGGAAATAGACAAATTTCTGGTTTTGCGGCGGCAGAATATCTTTCATGCCGCGAAGTGCCGTTATCATGCGAGTAACCCTTTGATCTTTTGATGGATAGTTCCGATCGGTTCGGAAGCATCGTAGATGTGGTATTTTATATTGATTTGCTTTAAGATATCGATCATGTTCCGCTGTACCTGCAGCAGATAGTCGATGCCTCTCTTTTCGATCATATCTTCCGATTTTTTACTTAAGCGCTGGCGTATCAGAGCTTCATTCGTTTTGAGGAGAATGACGAGATCGGGGAGGGTGTCGTCGAGTGCGAAGCGGTTGAGTTCAAGCAGGAAGTCGAGGCGGTATTCGGGGTGGTTGGCCATCGCATAGGCGATCCCCGAGATAAACCCGCGATCGCTGATGACGAGTCTGTCACGGTGGGGCAGGATCACTTCCGCGTAGTGTTCGGCCCGGTCCGCCAGAAAGAGAAAGAGCTCCGTTTTGTGGTTTTGTACACCTTCATGGAGGATCAGACGGCGGATCTCGCCGCCCAGCTTCGTACCGCCCGGCTCTTTGGTGAGGATGGCGTCGGGATAGCTCTCTTTGAGCAGTGCGGCCTGGGTGCTTTTACCGCTGGTATCGACCCCCTCAAATATCAAGTACATCGTTCTCACTCTTTAGAAGCGGCATGATGCTTTTGGGTACGAGATGGGAGACATTGCCGTTGTGACAGAGAATGGTGCGCACTACTGAGGAGCTGATGAAAGCGTTGGGGAGGTTGGGCATGAGGTAGATGGTTTCGATCTCCGGATCGAGCGACGCGTTGGCATATCCCATCTGGAGTTCATACTCGAAGTCACTGACGGCGCGCAGTCCTCTGACGATGATCTTGGTGCCGATCTCTTCGGCCAGATCGACGAGAAGATTGTCAAAGCTGATGATTTGGAGATTTTTACAGTGCGCCGTGGCGATTTCGATCAGTTTTTTACGTTTGTCAAGCGGGAACATCGGCTGTTTGGCGCTCGACTCGGCGACGGCGACGATCACACCGTCGAAGATGTTGCCGGCACGTTCGATGATATCGATATGTCCGTTGGTGATAGGATCGAATGTACCCGGATAGAGGGCGATTTTAGGCTTCATGTTTCTCCCCAGCGTTGAAATAGTCTGTGTTCGATGCCCAGCAGATCGAACCACTTTCCGATCATGAAATCTTCCATCTGTTCCAGCGTCCCGATGGAGGCGTAGTAACCGGGAACCGGCGGCGCGATGATGATCTGTAAGCGGGCTAATTTTAGCATATTTTCCAAAGCGACAGGTGAAAAAGGCATCTCTCTGGGGGCGAGCAGCAGTTTTCGCTGCTCTTTGATCTGTACGGCGGCGGCGCGTGTGGTGAGGTTGTCGGCGATACCGCAAGCGATCTTGGCGAGTGTGTTCATCGACGTGGGGATGACCGCCATCGCGTCGCATTTGAAAGAGCCCGATGCGACGGGGGCTGCGATATCGTCATTGTCCAGGATGTGCAGATTTGCGACATGGTGCTCTTTTTCAAATACGGTGCGTGCGTTCTGGCTGAGGATGAGCTGTTTTTCGATCGCATCGGGCAGGGCTTCGACGAAACGTTTTCCCAGACGCACGCCGCTGGCACCGGTGATCGCGACGATGAGTCTCACTGAAGCACCTCCACCTGTGTGTTGGAGAGGACACGCGCTTTGAACCGCCGTTTGTAATCTTTGCGGATTTTGATGATATCCCCGACGTTGCCCGCCTGCAGTGCCGTCGCTTCGAAAGAGAGGGAGACGCCGCCGTCACTGATGCGCGCGTTCACTTTGTCGTTTCGCTGGATATCGGTGCGTTTTTTGAGCTTGTCGGGGGAGAGGATCGTATCGGCTTTGATAGTACGCCGGGCGACATAGTGGTAAAAGGCTTCTTCGGTGATCGGTTTGTGGTAGAGCGTCGTGAAGGGGAGCGTTTTTTGCAGAACGGTTTCCGGGGTGATGGCACGTCCTCTCTGCAGATCGGTCGCTGCGGTATAGAGGGTGATCTCCGCACCGAGGCGGTACTTGAAGTAGAGTTTGCGTTTTTTGGCACCCCTGGTGAAGGTGACCATCGCATTGCCCCGGCTGCGTTTCAGATCGTCCGGGGTAAGGGTGACATCGCTGACGCGGTAATCGCCAAGCTTTCGGTAGAGGGAAGAGACAGGCCCGATCTTCAGGTGATCGATCTGCATGGTCGGATAGGCTTGCTGAAACTTTTTCATGATTGCCGAGCGGATTTCACTCTCCTGTGCGGAGGTGGCGAAGAGCCCGAGCGAAAACAGGAGTATCAGAAAAAGTATTTTCATGAATTGACGCCTTTAGTAACTATTTTAAGTAGTAAAGCAGAAATTATACCCAAACCCTGCTAACACAGCCTTTCGCGGCAAGCGTAACACTGCGCGTAGGTATGGGTAGGTATGGTAAAATAGCGAAACCATTCTCACAAGGAGCCTTTTTGATTCGTCTGTTGCCGTTTCTACTCTTCTGCACCTGTATGCTCTGGGCCTCGCCCCGGCACACCAACGCCCTGATCCATGAAGATTCGCCCTATCTGCGTATGCATGCGCACAACCCGGTCGACTGGTACCCCTACGGGGATGAAGCGTTCGCCAAAGCGCGCCGTGAAAAGAGACTCATCTTTCTCTCTATCGGCTTCAGTACCTGCCACTGGTGTCATGTGATGGAGCAGGAGTCGTTCGAAAATCCCCGTATCGCCGCGCTGCTCAACAGGGACTATGTCAGTATCAAAGTCGACAAAGAGGAGATGCCGCAGATCGATACCTATTATCAGGTGCGCTTTTCGAAGCTGCAGCACCGGCGCAATGGCTGGCCTCTGACGATCCTCATGACGCCTGAAAGAGAGATACTCTTCATGGGTACCTATATCCCCGATACCGCACGTTACGGTGTGGAGGGGCTGGAGACGCTGCTGCCGCGTTTTGCCAAAATGCATCGTCTGGATCCTGCGGCAGAGCGGAAGATGGTCGCGGAAAATCTGGCGAAGATCGCCTCTGCCCCGAAACGCGACACTCTCACTGCAGAGGATGGGAACATCTCGCAGCGTTATGTCGCGAAGATGTGGAAGCGTTTCGACAAGATCTACAAAGGGTTCGACCGGAGGCCTCATTTCCCGATGGCATCCAATCTCATGCTGCTGCTGGAGATCTACGGTCTGGACGGGGACCCCAGAGCGTTCAGGATGGCGGACGAGACACTGACTGCGATGGCGCTGGGCGGGATCTACGATCAGGTAGAGGGGGGATTTTTCCGCTACGCGACCGATCCTGACTGGGTGGTGCCCCATTTCGAGAAGATGCTCTATACCAACGCGGAACTTCTGCAGGTCTACATACGCGCCTGGCTGCTGACACACAACGCCCGCTACAAAAGGGTGGTGCAGGAGACAATCGCACACTATCATAAGAAGCTGGAGGCGCATGGGCTCTTTTACGCCGCGACCGATGCCGACAGCATGGGGGAAGAGGGCGGTTACTTTACCTACCGCTATGCAAGGGTGAAAAAAGCGCTGCAGAAGCGGGGTTTTCCTGATGAGGAGATCGAGGTGTTGCTGGAGTACTACGATATCACCGACCCGGGCAACTTCAAAGAGGATCGCAGCAATGTCCAGCGCAATACCGGCTTCGACGCAGCACCAGAGCATGCAGATGCGGTGCTGAAGATATTGCGGGATCTGCGCAAAGCACGGAAGTACCCTTTCAGGGACAAGAAGCTGATCACTTCATGGAATGCGATGATGGTCAAGACACTGCTTCAGGCTTCGGTGATCGACCCGCACTATCTGCAGGAGGGGCTCATGTCGCTGCGGGCGCTTTTGAGACGCAACATGCGCGAGGGAAGTCTCTGGCACTATACGATCGGCGATGCGAAGCCGACCAAAAGGGCGCTTCTTGAGGATTATGCCTTTCTGGTCGATGCACTGATCGAAGCGTATGAACAGAGTTATGAAACAGACTATCTCACGCTCGCCACAAAGCTTGCCGATGAGGCGAAAGCGCGCTTCTATGACGGGAAGGAGTGGTATATCAACAGTGGCACACCGCGTGTCAGAACGCGCTATCTGGACAAGTACTATACCACACCGCTGGCACGCATGCTGGACGATCAGTTGCGCCTCTCCGCAATGACATACGATCTGAAGCGTTTCGCTGAAACCAAAAAGATGATCGCGCATGAGAAGGGGAATATCCTCCAGGCGTTTGATATGGCACCGCATGCGCTCCATCTGCTGCTGCGTCTGGAGTATGGCGATATCCTCCTCAAAGCGACCCGTGAAAAGTTGCTGGCCCGGAAGCGTCGCATCGCCGCGATAAAGTATCCCTATTTACTGACAAAAGTAGAGAAGAATCCGCTCTGGCTGCTGTGTGATATGCAGAGTTGCTTCTTTTACGACAGGAATCTTACAAAGGTGATCGAAAAGATAGCGCATCAAAAAGGTGTGGTAAACAATGAAGAGATAAAGGAGTTAAAAAAGTGGGGAAAATGAGAGAGGACCTAAAGGAGGCGAAAGATCCTCTCTCTCAGACTGTGATGAATGACTTTCCTGGCTGTCAATCGTCACTAACTTCGTAGTGACAATGTAATAATAACTAAATAGGAGTAAA
>JANTHT010000001.1 GCA_024762235.1 Sulfurospirillum sp. | reverse complement strand
ACGCAGGCCGCATGAAACCCTGCCCAGCGCCCGCTCCCGAAACCGCTCCCACTGCGCGAAGGAGTTAAATACCAGATGATGGCTCAGATTGATAATCTCATCGATCTCCTCCTCTTTGAAAGCAGGCGCGTAGGTGTGCACCTCCCTGCCCACTTTCTCCGCCGCATAGCGCGCTTCATGCAGACCGCTCGCACAGCAGCCGTGGAGGTATTGCGCAACCATCTCCATCCCGCCGCTGAAGGCAAATCCCTTCAGTGCCAGCAGGACCTTCGCCCCGCTACGTCGCTGAACGTCATCGAGGAGCTGCAGGTTCTGCTCCAGCTTCGCCTCTTCGAGGATATAGAGAGGCGTTTGAAGCGCTTCAGTATCCATACTTCTGCAGTGTCCGTTCGATGTAGGGCAGATACCCCTCCCCGAAAGCCCGCAGGTGTACCAGATAGGGGTAGAGGTTGTAGATATCGGCGCGTACTTCGACAAAATCCTCTTCGATCGGATAGAGTTTGTGGTAGTGCTCGAAAAAGCGGTCGCCGAAAGTGCTGAACATCATGATAAAGGCGAGATCGACTTCATGATGGCCGTAGTAGATGGCCGGGTCGATAAAAGCGGCCACTTCACCCCTGTGGATCAGGACATTGCCGCTCCAGACATCTCCGTGCAGCAGCGAGGAGTGTTTCGGCTCTATCAGATAGCGCTCCAGATCTTCGCAGAGTGCGATGAGCCGCAGATAACTCTCTTCGGGAAGCTGCTCCTCCGCAAAAGCCTTCGTCGCGAAGTCCAGCAGCCGCTCCCGTCTGAAAAACTCGATCCACGAATCATAGGGGGTATTGTTCTGCCTGTAGGGGCCGATGACGGTATCATCGACGAAACCGTACCCCTCTTCCCAGCCGATACGGTGCAGATTGGCCAGATGGAGTGCCGCGTCACGTTCTGCATCGAGCCTGCCGAGCTGGTCGTTGGGGATATATTCGGTCAGCAACACTTCATTGTCGCGTCCGTAGAGCTTCGGGATCGGCAGTGTCGAGTTGTCCCGCAGATACTCGTACATGAGCTCTTCACTCTCCACGAGCCACGGATCTGTAGCGACTTTTGCGACGATACGGTTGTCGCAGTTATAGACAGCGGTCGAACTGCTCTGGGTCATGAGGCGGCACGATTTGACCTCTTCTCCCAGTATCGCTGAAACTCTCTCTTTCATCTATGATTCTTTCTACAACTTATTTTTACTATTATAACAGGGTACGTTTAAAAAGCCAAAGGAACCCCATGCAATCGATCCTCTTCGTCTGTCTCGGAAATATCTGCCGCTCGCCCCTTGCCGACGGCATCGCCAACAAAATCGCCAGAGAACATGATCTCGAACTCCACATAGACTCCGCCGGCACCGGAGAGTGGCATGTCGGAGAAGCGCCCTGTGACAACGCCATCAAGATCGCCGCACAAAACGGCATCGACATCAGCGGCCTGCGCGCACGGACACTGCACAGGCACGATCCCGACACCTTCACCCACGTCGTCGCGATGGACCGTCAGAATAAGAAAGATCTCGAAAGCCTCGGCTATGAAAATATCTACCTTATTGGAGATTACGGCGGTTATGGAGGCGCCGATGTCCCAGACCCCTATTTTTTCGATGGCTTCAGCGGGTTCGAGAAAGTCTACGAGATGCTCGACCGCACTGTGCGGGACTTTCTGAAAAAGGAGGGGCTGTGGTCCTGAAGATCCTGCCACTACTGCTCGCCCTGATGACATCTGCATGCAGCAGGGGCAAAACCGATCCGCATGTGATCGCCGATATCCCCGAAGCGTCGGGCATCTGTTACAGTAGTGGCGACAACCTGCTCTATGTCGTCGGCGATGAGGGAAACATCTACGCCCTCTCTCCCGAGGGCAAAATCCTCCGCCGGAAATTTCTCGGAAAGTATGATCTCGAAGGGATCGCTTGCGATCCGAAACAGCACCGTCTTCTGGCCGCAGTCGAAGGCAAGGAGGAGGTGCTTGTGATCGATCCCGAACGCTTCAAACTGCTGCGGACGGTCAAGATCAAACGCGATTACAAAGGAAAAACCCTCCTCAAAAAAGATAAAAAGCATGGATTTGAAGGGATTACGATCGACGATCAGGGAGATCTCTGGATCAGCAACCAGTCAAAGCACTACTACCCCCATGCCGACCCCTCCGTCATCGTACGTATCGACGACCTCAGCCATAAAAAAGCAAAGATCTCCGGCATCATCGACCCCCGGAAACGCGATATCTCCGGACTTGCCTGGCAGAATGGATACCTCTACATGGTCAGCGATACAAACAACCGCCTCTACCGCTACAACATGTCGCAAAAACGGATCGACAGAGAGGTCAAGCTTCCGAAATTCGCCCAGGAGGGTGTCACGTTCGCGCCCGGAGGGAGGCTCTACTTTGCCGATGACAACGGACATGTACTGATGTTCGATCACAAAAGAGCAGGGTCCGCGCTTCAGAGATAACCAATAGAACCCTCTGAATACTTCACTTCTCTCAAACGGCTTCACGGTGGGCACCCCAAAACAGGAAACCTGTTTTGACCCTACCGCTGCAGATGTTGTTCGAGCAGCAAATTATTCAGAGGGTTCAATACGCGTATGTTCATTAAAAAGAGCAAAAATATTTTTCCTTATCATGATGTTTCAGCGCGCTGAACAGATAGTTGCAGTATCATAAAAACACTTATATCCGGAAGCAAATTTGCCCCAAGGAGCGTCACCCATGTTAAGCAAGCTCATACTACTGCTCGGGCTGATAGCGGCGGCTGTCATCGCCTGGTTCTGCACAGAGAAGAAAGCGCCGCAACTCGAAGCGATCGCCGCCGCACAGCAAGCGGCACAGGCGCAAGCCGCTGTTGAAACGCAACAGGTACCTGCAGCCGAATCCATCGCCGAACCGTCGCACTCTGCTACCGCATCGGAAACCGCAGAAACGAAACAGCAGGAGCAACCTGAAACGCCGGAGAGTGCCCATCAGAAACCTGCCGCACCACAAACTGAAGAGAGCGCTGCCCCGGCCGGACAGAGACCCGCAGAGGCAGAGAGCGCAGAAACCGTAAAAATCGCAAAAGCTGAAACTGCAATCGCGCAGAGCGAAACTTCCGCAGCGGAAGAAGAGAACCGGAGCACCGCCGCTACGAAAACACCCGGGCCGGTATCTCCTGCTACGGCCGAAGCACGGGAAGCAGAGCAACCGGAGCAGCCTGTGACGCAAGAGAGCACAGAAAAAACACCTTCAGAAGCTCCGTCAGCCAAACAAAAACATGTGATCGAAGAGAAATCGTCACAGCCGGAAGCGCAAACAAACCCAGAGCTGATAGACAGACAGCAGGCCGGCATCCAAACGACGCAGTCCGAGATCGACAAGCTTCTGAAAGAGCGCCCGATCTACTTCAAGTCCGGCAGCAGCGAACTGACACTCGACAGTAAAAAGCTGCTCGACCGCATCGTCGATCTCGTCAACAAAAATACCGAAGAGATCGAACGTCTGCGCATCGCGGGGCATACCGACGCCAGCGGACCGGCAGACTTCAATAAACAGCTCAGCCAAAAACGCGCGGAAACGGTACGCGACTACCTCATAGGGCATAAGATCAAAGTCCCGACCATCGAAGCGATCGGCTACGGTGAAGAGCGTCCCCTCAGCAGCAACCCATACGCCAAAGAGAACAGACGTGTCGAGATCACTATCCGCAAAGGAGCACAACAATGACACAATCATTACCCATAGCGATTCTACTCTATATCGCTGCCTTCCTTCTCGGTTTTTTCCTGCTCTATCTCTGGCGTGCAAAGCTATCGTCAAGAGCATACACACAGGAGATCAGCGACCTGAAACAGACCCTTGCAGAACAACAGAAGCGGCGTACCGGGGCAGAAGAGAAGCACTTCCACACAGAGTCTCACCATGCAAAAGTCCATCAGGAACTCGAAGAGAAGGAAGCCACACAGAGTGCTTTGCAAGCGCATGAGGCTGCCCTGATGGAGCGTATCACGGAACTCGAAAACGAAAAAGAGAGGCTTGAGGAGAAGATCAGGGAGGAGGAGAGCGAAACACTCAAAGTCCGCTCCGAGATCAAAAAACTCTCCGAAGAGCGCGATGCAGTCAACAAAGAACAGGCCAGGGTGGATGAAAACGCAGAAACGCTCTCCCGTCTGGATGAGAAACTCTCCGATCTCAAATCATTGACTGAGAGCTATCTCCGTGAGATCGAAGCGCTCGATGCGCTGCGTGAAAAATTTCATGAGGAAGCGAGTCTGCTGGAAGAGAAAATCTCCGGGGCCAAAGCCCTCCTGCACAAAACCGGTGAAGAGATCGCGGCAGTCGAGCGCAAATTTGCACCGACTCTGGCCAAACTGGCCGGGGAGCGCGATGCGCTCAAGATCAAGGCGCTCAACTACAAATTCGCCCTCAAAGAGTATCTGGAGCACTATGGCGAACAGCCTCTCAGAATCAAAGAGCCGCTGATCCAGAAACTCTTCAGAATGCCCAAAAACAAAGCGGAAGAGATAGAATCACTGATCACCAGAAGCGAAGCCCCCGGAGCCCTTCAGGCTGTGAAACAGAAACTTTTCAAAAACAAGTCGACGAAAGAGGAGCACTAAATGCTGGATATCATGTTGACGCTCAAAGCGTGCATAGCCCTGATACTGTTGACCGGTGCGATCACCGGCTTTCTCTATGCCCTGGCACGCTCCCGTGAAAACTACAAGCCGAAAGTCGATGCGCTGACAGGGGAGATCCAACAGGTAGAGGAAGAGACAAAACAGCGCGAAGAGGAGACACAAAAACTCCAGGATAAAATCCGTCGTGAGAGCGAAGAGATCGTTCAGCATGACGAAGCGATCGCCACACTCCGACAAGAGATTCAGGAGAGCGAAAAAGTGCGCACAGCCCTCGATACACAAAATGAAGAGATCAGGCGTAACTACGCGACGACACACTCCATGCTCTCCACACAACAAGAGCGCCGCGATCAGATTCTCTCAGAGATCGGAGGTAGAAGTGTGACCGCACTGCTCGAAGAGCAGCAGCAACAGGCGCGGGAGACAGAGGCACGGCAGGAGTTGATCACCAGGCAGAGCGAAACGCTCGATGAAGCCGTGGCGCAAAGCAAAAAAACAGAGGCGCAAAAAGAGGCGCAGGAAGCGCACAGAGACGCGACGAAAGCGTTACTGAGCGAGCTCGAACAAAACATCGCACAGAAGCGCGAAACACTTCAAACCCTCGAAAGCGACATCGCACAGAAGATCGCTGCACTCAAAGAGGAGTCCGGCAGCTGGCTTGAAAGAATAGAACTCTACAAAGAGCAACTCCTCAAACTCAAAGAGAACCGCTAAAGCGGCTCTCTCCTCCACCGATCAAAAACGTTTTGTATAGCTGTGGCAGTAGGGCTGCTTGTGATGTTTTTCGTAGTAATCCTGATGGTACTCCTCGGCTCTGTAGAAAGGGTGCTCCTTCGCCGGCAACAGTTTCGTGACGACATTGTACCCCTTCTCTTTCAACAGATCGATCAACTTCTGCGCCGTCTCTTTCTCCTTCTCGTCGTTGTAAAAGATCGCCGAGAGATACTGGGCGCCTATATCCGGCCCCTGACCGTTGGCCTGTGTGGGATCGTGTATCTCGAAAAAGAGTTTCGCAAGCGTTTCATAATCCACCTTTGTCGGATCGTATGTAATCTCTACAACCTCAAGGTGGCCGGTATCGGTATAGCAGACATCCCGATAGGTCGGATTCTCTTTATGACCGCCCATGTAGCCGCTCTCCGCCTTGATGACACCCGGTAACTTTTCGAAATGGTACTCCACGCCCCAGAAACATCCCCCGGCGAAATAGGCCTTTTTAGTTGTCTCGTGTGTCGCTTCATCCGGTACGAACTCCAGAGAGATCGAGTTGACACAGTGGCGGGTGTTTTTTGGAGTGAACTGCTCCCCCTCGAAGACATGCCCCAGATGCGCCCCGCAGTGCGCGCATACGATCTCCGTACGTCTGCCGTCCGCATCCGGTACGCGCTTTACGGCACCCGGTATCTCGTCGTCGAAACTGGGCCATCCGCAACCTGAGTTGAACTTCGCCTCCGATCTGTAGAGCGGTGTGCCGCATCGTTTGCATTTGTATGTACCCTTTTCAAAAAACTTGTCATACTTTCCCGTGTAGGGCATCTCTGTCCCTTTGTGGACGATGACACGCTCCTCTTCCGGTGACAACTTCTTGAAAGTCGTTTTTTCTGCCGAGACGTTTTTCTCTTTCATATCTTTCTCTCCCCCGTTCAGTAAGATAAAGCCGGTAAATACCAACACTAAAACAATTAAAACATTTTTTTTCATAAGGTAACCTTGTCACGCTTTTTTCAGATGATTATAATCGAATTGTGTGTAGTTTTTATGTATTTTTAAATATAATATTATGTGAATATTATTATAAGTTTAAAGGATTCATATGCAACAGAGCACTTTTAAAGAGAAATACCCGGTCTGGACACTCGAGCTACTAAAAGAGGAGGTCGCACAAAAAAGTGTCCCTGAAATACTCGCTTACTTCAAAGAGAAGATCGAAGCGCACCCCATCGCTGTCTATATCGCCACTTTCGACCACTACAGCCACACCAAAGGACATGGCGGCGCGATCGCTCCTGAGATCAAAGATATGCAGAACATCATCTTCTGTTTCGGACCGGAAATTCCGAACACCAAAGTCGCTGCAGTCCGTCCCCGCTCTATCGGTGTATGTGAACTCGAAAACAGCTTCGTCATAGAGTTCATGGAAGCCCCGGCTGAAAAGGCACACGATACCATGGAGATGTGGGCAAAAGCACTCAGGATCGCCTGACAGAGGGGCAGGACATCATCTTTACAGTATTTTTCGATAAAATAGCCCCAAAAAGGAGTCTCATGGCTGTCGATCTCGCAAGCACACACGACACGCATAGTGCCGAATCAGAGAAATACAAGAGCAGTGCACTCGAAAAACGCGCACCTCTCGTCGCGACCGCACTCTCTCTTTTGCTTGCGATCATCAAACTGACCGTCGGCATCATGAGCGGTTCGGTGGCTCTGCTCGCTTCTGCAGTCGACTCTATCATGGATATGTTCGTTTCAGTATTCAACTTCCTCGCGATACGCCTCTCGGACAAAAACCCTGACGCGCAGTTCCAGTTCGGATACGGTAAAGTCGAAGCACTTGCCGCGACGCTGGAGGGGCTGGTCGTAATGGGATCAGGGTTGTTTATCCTCTATGAAGCGCTCCAGAAGCTGATCCACAAAGAGAGCGTGACACATGTGCCCCTTTCGATCGCGGTCATGGCAGCATCGATCATCATCGTGGGTATACTGGTCGCTTTTCTCGCGTATGTCGTCAAAAAGACCAACAATATGGTCATCAGGGCCGATCTGCTTCACTACAAAACAGATCTATACAGCAACGGTGCCGTCATCCTTTCACTGGGGATCATCTACTTTACAGAGTGGTATTGGGTAGACATCCTCTTCGGTGCCGCGATCGGTATCTATATCATCAAAGAGGCCTATGAGCTGGTCGAAGAGGGTACGCATATACTGCTGGATGTATCACTGCCCAAAGAGGAGGTAGAACAGATCCTCAAAATCCTCAAAAGAGACACGAGAATAACAGACTTTCACTTTCTCAAGACACGCTATGCGGGAAAGTACAAATTTGTCGAAATGCATATCGTACTCGAACCAGACATTAAACTCTCACAGGCGCATCATATCGCCGACAGTATCGAAGAGAAGATCAAGCAGATCGATCCGAACAGCCGCTGGCATATCCTGATCCATCTGGACCCCTACGACGACTCCGATATGCACGACTACTAAGCCGTCGCCTCTGCTTCCGCGCATTGCAACCGATCTGAGCAGCTCACCTCTGTAGTCTCCTCCGTGGAATCTTGATATCTGTCGCGTATTGCAACGATTGCATCCAGATTTTCCAGTAGTATATCGACCAGTTTCGGATCGAAATGTTTACCTCTCTCCTCTTTAAAGAGTTTGAGTATCTTCTCCATCGGCCATGCTTTTTTATAGCACCGGTCGCTTCCAAGCGCGTCAAATACATCTGCCACAGCGGTGATTCGCCCGTAGATATGAATCTCTTCACCTCTCAGCCCTCTTGGGTAGCCGCTCCCGTCAAACTTTTCATGATGTTCGTGTGCTACGATCGCCGCTGCTTTGAGGATGGGGCGGTCGGAAGATCGCAGCATCTCGTATCCTATCTGTGCGTGGGTCTTCATGATCTCAAACTCTTCCGTCGTCAATCTCCCCGGTTTATGCAGAATATCATCTGCAATACCCACTTTGCCGATATCATGCATCGGGCTCGCCACGCTCAGCAGATGCGCCTCCTCTTCACTCAAACCATACTTTTGTGCCAAAAGCTTCGAATAGGCAGCGACACGTTTGACATGGTTTCCTGTCTCCTTTGACCTGCTCTCTCCGATCATGCCCATCATGTTGATGATCTCGACCTGTGTCGCCTCGATCTCCCTGTTGAGTTCCCAGACACGTGTGATATCCGAGATATAGGTAAATATCGCATCGATTTCATAATGATAGAGTGTAGAGACTTGATAAACGCGTCCGGAAGCGCGGTATACCACACTCTCGCCTGTCATACGTAACTGCAGACCGAAATCTCTGAGATTGGTCACCTTTGGCATCAGTGCTCTGGAAGCATCGTTTTGAAAGAGTATCTTCCCATCCCTGCTGAAGATATAGACAGGAAGGGGGTTGTGTGCCGGTAAAAAAGAGGTATAAAAATTTTTAAGGCGCAGTTTGTCGTTGATACCCAGCCAGTGATAGAAAATACACGATCGGTTGACAGATGTAAAAAGAAGGAAAAAAGCAGGCAGCAGAAGCAGATAGTACCCCGATGCCACAGCGAAAAGGCCTGTCAGCATGCTCAATACAAATCGGATATTCGCATCGGCAGGTGTGATATTTCGTTTGTCCAGAAAAAACTGCATTTGCCGACCTGCCCTCGGGAGCACTCCGGAAACTATCCGCTGATGCCACCCCTCATATATCTATGACTCTATATCGGCACAAAGGGAGTTCTCTTTACTTTTCGACATACGCGCTGGCACCTCTGAAACCGATAGAGGGGTCTTTAAAACCGGGGCCGTACTCCAGTTTGACGGCACCTATACCGGTGAGCGTCTTATCTCCCCTCGCTCTGGAGCCGCCCCTGGCCACGACTGCATAGCCGTCCACAAAACCAGTGCTACCCGTGATGTTGAGTGTATCGGAAGTTCCGCCCAGATTGGAACCGTCGTAGTATTTTCCGACACCATTGACAGATGAGAGAGGAAAGATTTCACCCTGGATGATCGGCAGCCACCATTTCGGCGTCTCCGCACCCAGATGCGTATATTCTACTTCACCGCTGTTGCCGCCCAGAAACCTGTCGTCGATCGCGACCATACCGCGTGTCCACTCCGCAAGATTGCCCGACAGGTCATAGAGACGCACGGCATAATCATCCGGCACGTTGGGATCTTTTCCCAGAATGCCGTTTTGCACAACAAAATAGCGTCGGTCGGAAGCGTCATACCTGACACCCCGGTAGAGCGCCCCGTCCCCGAGCTTTTGCGATATCCAGTTCTCTTTGTTGTTGATGATCAACTTCTCCACTTGCATCCACTGCTTCTCGGTAGGAAGTGAGATATGCCACTTCGCCCCGTCGATCTGCGAATGCTCCAGTGCCACGATCGCCTCGATCGCACTGTAAGAGCCTGTCGCATTGCCATCAGGCCCGAATGAGAGCGTTTTGGCCTGAAATCCCAAAATCTCGGAAACAGGTTTTGCCTGATAGATAGTCGAATTTTCCGGTAGTTGCGTATCGAAACGGCGGCTTGCCCGGTTATAGATCAGAAAATGGTTACGAATCAGGCTGTCGACATTGCCAAGCCCCGCCGTAGGGATCGTCACATTGCTCTCTTTCGCTTCAAATTTCGCAAGCCAGAAACCACTCTCGTTGATACCGTCATCGTCCACATCGAAACCGCCGGGTATATAGACGAAGTTACCGTCGATCATCTTCTTGCCATCCTCAGTCTGATAGATCCAGACGGGAGTTGCAGGTGCGCTGCTTTTCTTTCCTTCGCTGTCGTAAAGCGTACTCCTGTCACCGCCACAACCTGCCAACAGTACCGCTGTGAAACACGCAGCGGCAATAGACTCTTTCGTTACTCTCATCTGCATCTCCTCTCTCCCTTTACTGGTGGATTATCGCTTCGATTCTGCGGTTTTGCGCGCGCCCTTCAGGCGTATCGTTGTCAGCTATCGGATTGAGGGCGCCTTTGCCCACTGCCGTGATTCTCGATGCACGGATGCCCTCTTTGACAAGCGCCTCTTTGACGGTGTTGGCACGTTGTTGAGAAAGCTGCATGTTCTTTTTCGGATCACCGCTGCTGTCTGTATACCCTTCGATCGTTACGGAGATACCGGGCATCCGTTTCATATAGGCGGCAAACGCTTTGATCTTCTGCAGTGACCCCTCTGTCAATGTTGCAGCATTGCTATCAAAGTGCACTTCCAGTCTCGTTTTTGCGCCGCAACCGTTTCGGTCTACACTGAATCCTGCCGGTGTGTTCGGACATCTGTCCATACTGTCCGGTACACCGTCGTGGTCGGCATCTGCAATCCGGACTTTTACCGGTGCCGGCTTTGCGATTTTCGTGATTTTCTCGACCCTCTTTTCGACACGGCGTTTCGGTTTTATCTGAGGAACCGGGCATCCATCCGGTCCGACTCTGACACCCGGAGGCGTATTGGGGCAAAGATCGGCGGCATTGAGTACCCCGTCACCATCCCGATCCGGTAGCGCTTTGACTTCTGTATGAAACGGCATGACTGCCCCGATTAAAATCGCATACTCGCTGTCTTCGTCACTATGGCTGGTATCAAGCATCTGTAACATTTTCAATTCGGTGACCAGTGAGAAATTTTGATTGACCGGATATTTGATTCCTCCCCCGCCCTGCAGAAAAAACTGGTTCTCGAACCCCTTTCTCGAACCGCTGACATACTCATACCCTATACCGCCGAAGAGATAGAGATCAAAAGGGTTGTCCGGGGTCAGGTCGAAATCATACTGCCCGTCGAGTGCGATTTGCCAGAGTGAGTTGACGCTGCCTTTTTTCTCGTCGACATTCACATACACCAGGTCGACTCTGGGCGAGATTGCGTATCCGATATCGAAAACACTATCCGCTGCGATTGTCACCTTTTCGAAGTTCCAGCCGTTGCTGTTGTTCAGGGAAGTCAGTCCGGCTTTGAGACCGAGATCGAAGTTGAGAGGTTCTTCACGCGCCTCCAGTGTCAGGCCGAGTAGCATCAGCGCAAGTGAAGAGAGAAAGATTTTTTTCATTTGCATAATCACGACATGCACTCCTTTTGAAGCAGAATACAGGGGTTGTCACGACACTCCTGTAGATAGATTATTTTAACACATTTACTTCAAAAGGTAATAATTTTATAATCTATTTGTTATCTATAAGTGTACTGTAACTATCTGCCAGTTGAGACTCTATCAGGGTAAGCACTTTATCGATCTGTTCTTTATTGAGTTTTCCGCTATGTTCAAAGATGAGTCTACCCTCTTTGTCGAAGACGAGAATGTCCGAACTGTCATCTTTGAGTCTCCACTTTTTGACAAGCACTTTTTTTCTGTCCCTGACATAGATCGCATGCGGATACTTCTTCTGTTTCGCTTTGAGCTTCGCTTCGATGGCGAAGTCGGGCATCCATGTCGCTGCCATGTTGACGATCGCTACGGAAGTGTATTTGTCATGTGGAAAGTTTCTCGCTTTGAGTGCTTCGCTGAATGCTTCGTTGGTGTTGCGTTCGTCGGGATCGACATAGAAGAGGACATATACTTTGCCGTACAGCATCTCCGAACGCCACGGAGTACCGTCTACCTTACCGCCGTTTTTACCCTCTAGGACCACTTTGGGCGGTGTTTGCCCCAGCATAAGCGCCATCGCTTCCATAGTCATGAGCGTCATGAGGAGGATCAAAAGAAAACTTTTTTTCACCTTTTCACCTTTTTTGCTGTTATGATAGCTAAATAATGCATTTTTGTCAAAAAAAAGCGCAACAGCACCTCTTGATCTCTGTCAACATTCCCCCAGTTATGAATCTGTATAATAGAATCCTCTGGATAATTTGCTGCCCGAACGACATCTGCAGCTGTTTGAGAGAAGTGAATTATTCAGTGGATTCAACAGTAAAAACAGCGGAGTATCCCATGATCGACACCTCCTTTGACATGTTCATCGAAACCATCGTACCGCATAACGAACTGATCGTATCACGCAGTGATCTGAGCGGAATCATCACCTATGTCAACGAGACATTTGCAGAGATATCGGGTTACATACCTGAAGAGTTGATAGGCAGACCTCACAGCATCGTCCGCCATCCCGACATGCCTAAATCTCTCTTTGCGGAACTCTGGCACCATCTCAAAAAGAATGAGAGTTGGTCAGGCTACATCAAAAACCTGCGCAAAGACAAAGGTTACTATTGGGTACATGCGCATATTTCAGTCGTCTACAAAGATGGGGAACCGGTGGAATACAAATCGGTTTTTGAACCAATCGATCGTGAAACCAGGATCCGCATGCAACGTAAGTATGACCATTTGCGTGAAACAGAAGAGAATCATTGTCGTGTGGTTATCTATACATCTTGCGATAAGGCAAAGGAACTCGGAGAGAAACTGTAGCGTCACTCGCAGATTGATTTCACAGTGTGACGTAGCTGCTGCAGTAAAAGCCAAAGGCCTCCCAGTGCAAAAACAGCAGCATGTACGCAACCCATCGCAGATTTCTGCGCATACAACTCCCCACCCGCCTGAAGAGCAGCAGCAAAATAACGATAACCGGAATGGAGACAGGAAAAGAGGGTATCGCAGCAAAAGGCGTATAGAGGAAAAAGAAAAAACCGAACAGCGCTTTTTTCAGCGTGATGCCCAGCACGAGAAAGGTCAACAAACTCACACCGAACGCACTCAGCAAACCTGCCAGAAAATGACCTGCAAGCGTGCCGTACAACCGCATCTTCAAGATCTGCATCTCTTGTCAGTGACAGTGAAGTTTCAGGAAGTATTTTGGGTCTTCAAAATGGCCCGGTATGCGTACGCTGACGAAGAACTTCTTTTTCTCGCCCGGCATCAGGTTCTGTGCCACCTCCCGCTCTTCGGTGACGCTATATTTTTTATTGCCTGCATTGGTCATGAAGTCGAATGATTTTGTCGGTTTGAAGTAAGAGTTTGCACGACTGCCTCTGGGGTTTTGCGAGATACGTACTTCCAGATTACAGTAGCCTATTTTGTATTTACCGATGTTTTGCAGCAAACCGCGCAGTATGATACTCTCATGTGCCAGATCTCTCTGTGTGGCATAGGTGAGTATCTTCGCTTTTTTTGTATATTTGTCAAGTACGACGACTGTGATGACCGCAGCGGCTGTAGTCAGCAAAAATGAGGAAAAGACCATCAGCAACATGTTTTTGATCTTCTTTTCACGCAGCGACAGCAGGGAAAGAATGAAAAAGAGCAGTATAAATATGGCAATAGCGATCCAGTGCAGTGTCGTAAGATGTATCATCAGTAGCACTCCACGCGTTGATCCACACGATAGAGATGCTCCGGATAATCGAAATGGCTCAGCACAACCCTGTAAGACATATCACTCCCTTTTTTCAAACCCTTTTCCAGATGAAGCGTCTTGACACGCAAAGGTTTCAGGCTGTAAAGCATCTCTTTGTATCGGTCGGGGTCTCTCCTGAGTATCCTGACAAAGAGACGACAACCCGACAGGTCGATCCTGCCGTCGTTTCTGATCGCCCCTGTGACGATCAGATCTCTGGCAAAATGGAGCTGCGTGACATTCGACTCTGTCAACACCACTCTGCGTACCGTCTGATC
The DNA here is from genome assembly GCA_024762235.1 of Sulfurospirillum sp. Classification (GTDB taxonomy): domain Bacteria; phylum Campylobacterota; class Campylobacteria; order Campylobacterales; family QNZT01; genus QNZT01. The sequence goes on along the minus strand of JANTHT010000001.1, from coordinate 45,230 downwards.
CAATCCATACTTCATCCCGAAAGGACCCGCGATCATCAAAATGAGCACGACCAGAATCATCCAGAGTGCGGTTTTGGGTTTTTTACCCGCCAGCGAGATCGCCAGCAGCAAAAAGCCCACCATGACCGCCAGCAGCCAGCCATACGCAATATAATCATACAGCGTCAGATGGTGGATATAGTCAGCTATCCTCTCTTTGATCGGTGTCAGGCGCATCGCTTTTTCTCATCTTCTTCTCCTCGATACCGCTCAGACCGAATCTTCTCTCGAGTTCCTGTTTGATGCGGTCGGGATCTATATTTTTCGCTCCCAAAGCTACAAGCACATGAAATGCCAGATCCGCCGCCTCGTAGACTATCTCTTTCGCATCGTCATCTTTGACAGCGAAACAGAACTCGCCCGCCTCTTCCACCACCTTCTTGAGATAACTGTTTTCCCCTTTGTGCAGCAGCGACGCGACGTAGGAGTTTTCCGGATCGGCTGTTTTTCGCTCCTGGATGATATGATAGACTTTGTCGAAGATGCTGTAGTTTTGCGTCAGACTCTCATCCGCCTCACTGACGATCTCTCCGTCATCGAGTCGGGTGAAGAAGCATGAACGCCTGCCGGTGTGGCATGCGGCACCGCCCACCTGTTCTATCTTCAGAAGCAGGGTGTCGTTGTCACAGTCGATGTAAGCCTCTTTGATCTTCTGGATATTGCCGCTGCTTTCGCCCTTCTTCCAGATACGCTGCTTGCTACGTGAAAAGTAGTGCGCCAGACCCGTCTCCATGCTGAGCTCCAGCGCCTTTTTGTCCATGTAGGCCAGCATGAGCACTTCACCGCTTTGGGCATCCTGTGCGATCACCGGGATCAGATCGCTCTTCTCCCAGTCGACCCTTTCGACCACATTCTGCATGCTATTTGCTTGTCGCCGCTGTCGTCTGCTGCTTGTCTTTGGCATCGATCCAGATACTCGGTACCGCGCCGCCCGGAGTCAGGAAGATTTTGGAATCTTTGTTGACTTTAAGCGCTTCGTTGAACGCTCCCTGTACCTCTATCTGCTTCAGTTGCAGCAATTCACCTGTCAGACTCTTACCGATCTCGGTATTGGCAAACGCCTGCGCATGGGCTTCGATCTCGATCGCATCGGCAGAACCCTGTGCACGGATCTTTTTCGCATCTGCGTCACCCTGCGCGAGGGCCGCTTTCTTCTCCGCTTCCTGCTTCGCGCGCTCCACTTCCAGTTTCACACGATCCGCTTCCTGCTTCGCGATCTGTACACGCTCGATCTGCTCAACGATTTTAGGTGGCAGGATAATCTCACGCAGATTGACTGTCGTGAGCTCGACCGGACGCCCCTTCTTCTTCTCGATCTGCTCTTCGATCCCCTCACGAATCTGTGTTGCGATCTCATTACGTTTGACAGGCAACTCTTCCGCTTTGTACTGGCCTATGACACTTCTGACCACGTCGCGCACGATCGGGTTGATGATCTTCTCTTCCCAGGCAAATCCATAGGTTGCGATCGTCTGCGGTGCGGTTTCCGGTCTGAGTCTGTATTGCACCGTAATGTCGATAGAGATGATCAATCCCCTCTTGTCAAGCGCGGTGATCGCGGAGGCGTTACGCACGCCGCTTTCACGGCCAAAAGCGATATTGTCAGTCGGTTTGGTCGTATAGTTGATACTGCGTACTTTCGTATCGACGATCTTGACAGTCTGGATAAAGGGTATATATACATGAAAACCCGGACCGAGAGGTTCTGGCTCATACTTACCCGCTGTTGCCTTGATTCCGACTTCACCCGACTCGATTACGACAAACGGTTTGGCGATCACCAGAAGCACGACCAATCCCATCAACAGGTACAACAGCCCCGCTCTCTTGCTGAAATCTTTCAGAAAATTGGGCGGTGTCGGTTTTTTACCGCCTCCGCTTCCCCCGCTCTTGTTTCCTCCGCCTTTTTTGTTAAAATAGTCATTTAAATCAGCTGGCATATTTTCCCCTTCCCTTCTCTCTTAGTTGATATATGTCAAATGGTGCGCATATTTTTCATTTTTTCCGGCGACAACATCGAAGTATGCACTCTGCAACTTCTCGGTCATCGCACCTCTCGCTCCACTGCCGATGATACGGGCATCTACTTCCCGTATCGGCGTCACTTCAGCAGCGGTTCCGGTCAAAAAAGCTTCATCGGCGATGTAGATCTCTTCTCTGGTGATCCTGCGCCTTACCACCTCTATTCCCATATCTTTGGCCAGATCGATGACAGTCTGCTGTGTGATAGATTCGAGTGAATTGTCGTTCGGAGGTGAGATCAGTACACCGTCACGCACCATGAAAAAACATGCGCCGCTCGCTTCTGCGATATACCCCTGGTCATCACGCATCAGTGCCTCATCGTAACCCGCCTCGACCGCCTCATACTTGGCCATCTGGGAGTTGAGATAATTCGCGACAGCTTTCGCCTTTCCCATCCCCGAAGTGTTGGGTGTGCGTGTCATCGATGAGATCTTGAGACGGATACCCTTTTTCAGCCCCTCTTCACCCAGATAGGCGCCCCACTCCCAGGCAGCAATCCCGACTTGCACAGGCGCCTCTTTGTGGTAAAGTCCCATGACGCCGTATCCGAGGTAGACCAGCGGTCTGATATAGGCTCCGTTGAGCAGCCCATTTTTCTGCAGCAGCTCAATCTGCGCACGGTTTAACTCTTCCAGTGAGAAGGGAACATCCATCAGTGTCATTTTCGATGAATTGAGTAATCTTCTCGTATGTTCGTTCAGTTTGAAAATCGCACATCTTCCATCAGCAGTTTTGTACGCTTTTGTCCCCTCTATGGCGCCATTGCCATAATGGAGCGTATGTGTCAGGAGATGGACTTTGGCATCGTCCCACTCAACAAAGTGACCATCCATCCAGATATATTTCGCTTTTTCCATATATTTTCCTAACATGTAAATTTATATCGATTATATCGAAATAAAATAAGGGCATCTCTAAATCGACAGGCCCCTCTTCCGGGAGCCTTCTAGTCACTCAATATCTGTAGATTTTCGGCACACAGTTTTTGCCAGGCGCTCTCTTTGACGATCACACCGCATTTGGTATAGAACTCTTTTGCTGCATCTTTTTTACCGAGTTTGAGGCTCAGTTCTCCCGCCAGATAAAGCACTTCCGCTTTCTGCACATCTGTCAGTTTGTATGTCAGAAGATCGAGCACGACCTGCAGCGCTTCACGATATTTCCCTACTTTTCGCAACATGTGGGCATAGAGAATCTCAATATCCGGCGAATAGACTTTGACGTTCGCCTTTTTTTGCAATTCAATCACTTTTTTCGCATAGTTGATCGCCATAAGATCATCCTTTCGCTTGCGTGCGTATCTCACCACCTTCATGAAGAGATCGATATTGCGTATGTCATCGGGAAATCGCTTCTCGATATCCTTCACATACCGTAGCATCATGTCATCATACTCCCTGAGATTATAATAGGCATCTACGATGTCATACAGTACGTCATCATACTTCTTTGTACCCAGATTGTGTGCCAGTTTCAGCACATCGTTCCCAGTCAGAATCACTTTTTTGTTTTCATCTCTTTTTTGATAATAGTGCACGGCATGATAGAGCCATTTCAATTTCTCATGCAGATCTTCACTGCCGATATGCTTATCGATCAGACGTTTCGCTTCCTCATACTTTCCGCTTTTGAGATCACAGCGAAACATCGCCTCGTCATATCGCGCCTCTAGCTGGAGTTGATAGGTTTCCGACAACGTCACTGCGTCGTCGCATGCACCGTTTTCGAGTGATTGCTGCAGCAAACGTTTCGCACTTTTGCCGATCCATGCCTCGAGTCCCTCTCTCTTCAACTGCTTCTCCAGAGAGAGTATATCACGATAGCGGCCCATCTTATAGAGTATCTTTACCTTCTCTTCCAATGCGCGTTTGACGATCTCCCTGTCACTGTATCGCTTCAGCAGTGTCTCTGCAAATTGCAGTTTTTGTGACAGATTTTCATCATCCTGTGTCAGCATGAGCCCATCGAGATGCTTCCTTGCAAAATCGGTAAATCTCCCATTCCTGAACGTTTTGAGATACCGGTTGTATGCTGCGATCGCGGCCTCTTTCTCTCCTTCGGATTCGAGCCAGTATGCCTTCTCTTTCAAGATCTCTTCCGCTTGTTTCTTCTCTTTCACCGCTATATTTGCTACGATTTTCAATGCTGTCTTGTAGTGTTCCTGTTCGGCAAATCTTTTGGCAATAGCGAAACTCTCCACAGGGTGCGTTTTGATAAAACCGGGGTTACCCTTGATTACTTTGTCGATATATTTCTCCGCCTTTTCAGGTTCCAGCAGATCGAGGTAACCGCTTGCGATACGCATCGCAGCATGTGAAGCGGTCTCCAGATCTTTTGTATCAAAGAGGACTTTTTTATAGATACGCATCGCCTCGCCTCTTCTTTTCTTCGATTTGTACAGGGTATCGGCATAGATGATTTGTGCACGTTGCGTATAGAGGTTCTTCCAAAATCCGCTTTTCAGGAGCCTGAGATACTTTTCACCCTGCTTCAGTCTGCCTCGTCCGAGATAACTCTGCACGATAAACATATAGACTTCAGGTATATGGCTGTTTGAGGGATAGGCTTCGATCCAATCTCTTGCCTCTTCCAGCAGCAGATTGTAATTTTCTCTCTCTTCTTTTGCCATGTGTGAGAGCGCCCGTAATTTGTACAAGCCTATCTCCGCATTGAATATATCCGCCGCTTTTTCAACATATGCTTCGGCCTCTTTGATGACCTGCTTATACTTTTTCAGTCGATAAAGTTTTTTGATTTTCGAGAGATATATGGCACCTTTTTTATTCTTTGCCGGTTCGCCGTTGAGATCGAGCGCGCCGATGAAAGGGGCTGATTTCTCTTGATATGCCACCGGAAAATTGAATGTTTTTTTGCGATCTTTCGCAAATATTTCCGGTCTGTGCCTACTGCCGACAATCGTCCAGTGCCTGTATTTGCCCGGAGGGAGTATCACATCTTTATCGATCAATCCGGTATCGGTCGGCAAAACTCTTGCATATGCCTTCGCTTCGAATACCACTTCTCTAGCCTTGAAATAGATTGTAAAATATCTCTCTTCTCTCTTTGGATGTTCGAGACTGATCTCTCCGGAGAGTCGGCATACGATGCGTTTCCTGAAATTTTCTGTGATATCCACATGGCAAGAAACAGGCTTTTCATCGACCAGATGGTAAATATCTACTTGTTGTCCATTCTCTTTGTAACGATTGAGAACCAGTTCTGCGGCGGGAAGATAGATAGTGAGTAAAATACAGCATACTAAATATTTCATCAAAATATTATAGCATACGTAAATTAGTTAAGGACATCTTTAAAAGATGTCCTTTCCTGGAACGTAAAAGTTACTGATAGATGTTGTGTTAGAAACCGCTGCTTTTGACGTATGCGGTGATGATCTCCAGCAGAGGATTGACAAAAAAAGCTGCTGTGAGCGTCATGAATGCGGCGAAACCGATGATCGTTTTCAGAGGTGTGGAACTGTTTTTCATATAGATCGTACCATTCTCTTTCTGCGGCTCTTTCAGGAACATATAGACAACCAGTTTCAGATAGTAATAGACTGATATGGCACTGTTCAACGCCATAATGACAGCAAGCCAGATGTAACCGGAATTGACAGCGGAACTCATGATATAGAGTTTACCCCAGAAGAGTGAAAACGGCGGCACTCCGGCGAGCGACAGCATAAACATACCCATAATGACAGCATTGACAGGCATGAATTTCACCATCCCCGAAAACTTCTCGTAAGGGTGGTCATATCTGCTGTGCCAGACACCTTTTTTCTTGTGACGGGAGACCCAGAGCATCGAAAATGCGCCCAGATTGGTAAATGTAAAAAGTATCCAGTAGAAGAAGAGCGCGCTGTTGGCCTGCGTTGTACCGATAAGGATGGCCCCCATCACGAAACCTGCATGACTGATCGAACTGTATGCGAGCATCCTTTTGACGCTCTCCTGCACAAGCGCCATGATGTTTGTTGCAGTCATCGTCACGACAACGACAATCCACAGGATATCCTGCACCCAGACATTTTCGGCATGCACAAAGAGTTCGAAAAAACGCATCGCGACAATAAAACCTGCAATCTTCGGCACGATCGACATATATCCTGCGAGTGCAGCACTTGCCCCTTCGTAGACATCGGGTACCCATGTCTGAAACGGCACCATGGAGAGTTTGAAACCGAGCGCTGCGAGCATGAAGACCACAGCAGCGAGAATACCGAGCATCGGTTCGAAATCTCTCGCGATCAATACCTCTTTGATCTTGTGCATCTCTACGCTGCCGGTCAATGCATAAAGAATCAGTATCGCAAAAACGAAAAATCCGGCTGCCAGCGCGCCCATCGTAAAATATTTGACTGCCGCTTCAAAGCTTTTCTGTCGATTGTGCATCGCGATCAGCGTATAGAGTGCGAGACTCGCAGTTTCGAGTCCGACGAATATGAGTATCAGGTTGTCCGTGGTGACCATAAAGACAAAGCCGGCGATCATAAACAAAAAGAGTGCAAAAAATTCCGGATAGGAAAACTCATGAAATCTTTTTGATGTCAAAGCCAAAGGTATAAACAGCGCAGAAGCGATCAGAATGATCACCTCGGCAAGTTTCGCGACACCGTCTATCAGAATCGCATCGAAAAATCCCCGTTCCGGTCCGGTGTAACCCAGAACAGTACCGAGAGACAGCAGTATGAAGAGTTCACTGACCATGACATAAAAACTCTTCGACAGATCCTCTTTGATCAGATCAATTACGAGAATGGCCAACGCACCGACTACCACTATCATCATCGGAATCAGCGATACGAGGTTCAGTGCATTATAGTCGATTGAAATAGGATCTAACATTACTCGGCCTCCTTGATACTATTTGCTTTGACAAGAAGCGATTTTGCCTCGGGTGTCACAGCTTTCTGCTCCATATGTACGATCATAGATTTGACACTGTTGTCGATAGGAGCAAGAACGGGTTTGGGATATACACCGAGCCATACAACCATGATCACCAGAGGCGTGAGCGCGGTCAGTTCCTGCGGTGTCAAATCCTTGAGTTGACTGTTTTTGGGGTTGGTCAAAGGGCCGAAGAAAGACTTTTTATAAAGGCTCAGCATATAGACAGCCCCGATGATAATACCTGTACCCGCCAATGCGGTCATAACTGGAGAGATTTTATAAAATCCCAGCAGTGAGAGGAACTCACCGACAAAACCGATCGTCAGCGGCAACCCGACTGAAGCCATCAGCATGATGCCGAAGATCGTCGCATACCTGGGCATAACGGATGCAAGCCCTCCGAATTCACGCATCAGTTTGGTATGGGTCCTGTCGTAGATCACACCGACAAGCATAAACAGAGCGCCACTGACGATACCATGACTCAGCATCAGAAAAATAGAACCTGTGATACCCTCGGCATTCATCGCGAACGTACCGATCACGATGATACCCATATGTGATATCGAACTGTAAGCGATCACCTGTTTCATATCTTCCTGAGCGAAGGCTATCATCGCCGTATAGATCACCATGATGATCGCGATGATCGCGACCGGTGTGATGAAATAGACCGATGCGTCAGGAAACATAGGGAGTGAAAACCTGACGAAACCGTACGTACCCATTTTCAGCAGGACAGCAGCGAGGATGACAGAACCGACTGTCGGTGCCTGGCCATGCGCATAGGGCAGCCATGTATGAAACGGAAACATCGGTACTTTGATCGCAAAACCTATGAAAAAAGCACCGAACAACCACAGTTGTGTCGTGAAGTCTATCGGCATCGCCTGCCAGTCCGGTATAGCAAAACTCCATACACCGCTCATCTGATGATGCAGATATGCCATATAGAGGATACCGATCAGCATCAACAGCGATCCCGCGAAGGTATAGAGGAAAAATTTGACTGCGGCATATATTCTGAGATTGGATCCCCATGCACCAATGATATAGAGCATCGGCACCAGAGAGAGTTCCCAGAAGACGTAGAACAGGATCACATCCAAAGCGGCAAATACACCTACCATCGTCATTTCAAGTATCAGTATCGTGATGATCAGGTTTTTCAAATCCTCTTTGATGGTCAGCCCGATAACGGCTATCATCGTCATAAAAGTACTCAGAATAATCAGAAAAAGCGATATACCGTCGATGCCGAGAAAATAGTTGATGCCGAAATCGCTGATCAGAGGCGCTTTCTCGATGAACTGATAACCGGGGTTGGAGCTGTCGAACATAATCCACAAAAGAAGCGACAACACAAATTCGATCACCGTGACGGCGATTCCATATGCTCTGATCGCTTTTTTTTCGATCATAAATCCGAATATTCCCGCGACTGCAGGGAAAAATACCAGTAGTGTTAAAAGTGATTCCATCTCATACGCTCCTTACATACCCGGTCTGTACAGTAGTGCCGCAGCCAGCAACACAACAAGACCAAGTGCCATCCATTTTAAGTTTGTAGACAGATTACCAGTCTGCATCGCTCTCGCTTTATCACCTGCCTTGTAGATCACACCGGCAATAAAATCAACCGTCGCATCGACAATCTTCATATCTATATTTTTCCAGGCGTACTCTGAAATCTTTGCGTAGGGAGCACAGATCGCTTTCTGATAAAAATCAGGTATATAATATTGGTTGAACAAAACATCGTAAACACCCAGTTTCTTGAAAAAGTAGTCGAAATTCCCTTTCGAAAACTTCACCACCGCCAATGTAATACCGCCGATAGCAATACCCAGAGTCACCACCAGCAGGAAAATGAATGTCGCACCGGAAACATGCGGTTCATATTCCGGCAACAGCTGCGTCACATACTCGACAAAAGAGTGCTCGAAGAAACCGGCGATCATCGCAAGTATCGCGAGAGGAATCATCGCGGCAATCACATACGGATACGCTTCATGCGGATGTTTGCCATATTTTTTATAGTGTTCCTCACCGAAAAAGACCATCATGATAAGACGGAAGCTGTAGTATGCTGTCATACCCGCACCGATCCAGAGCATAAACCAGAGAAAATAGTGATTCTGCGAAAATGCTGTTTCAAGTATCTTGTCTTTGGAGAAGAAACCGGCAAACGGCCAAATGCCGGCCAGCGCAAGCGATGCGACTGTCATGATACCCATCGTCCAGGGCATCACTTTTCCCAGTCCGCCCATCTTGTCGATATACTTCTCTTCATCCATCGCATGCATGACATTACCTGCTCCGAGGAAGAGTACCGATTTGAAAAAGGCGTGTGTCATCAGGTGAAAGAGTGCGATCCAGTAGGCACCCAGTCCCGCCGCGACAAACATGTATCCCAGTTGCGAGAGCGTGGAGTAGGCGATGATCCTCTTCATCTCGAGGTTTACAAGCGCCATCGAAGCAGCGAAGATCGCGACGAACGCGCCCAGACATGCGATAAAATAACCGACATCCGGAATCAGTGAGTAGATCTCGAAACTTCTGACCACCAGATAGACACCGGCTGTGACCATCGTAGCGGCGTGAATCAGTGCAGATACAGGGGTCGGACCTTCCATCGCATTTGCCAGCCAGGTGTGCAACGGAAACTGCGCAGATTTACCCATAGCACCGATAAAAAGGAAGATACCGATCATCGTGATCGTATATCCGTCAAGACTGCCGATGTTTGCAAATACGGTCTCATACTCGAGCGAACCGATATTCCAGTAGATCATGAAGATACCGATCAGCATCCCGAGGTCGGCGATCCTGTTCATCACGAACGCTTCATTGGCGGCATAGGCTGGGGATATGGCGGGATTCTCTTTGGTGCTGACATCTTTTTTATAGTACCAGAATCCGATCAGCAGCCAGGAGCAGAGTCCGACGCCTTCCCATCCGATAAAAAGACCCAGGAAGTTGTCACTCATCACCAGCACCATCATCGAAAAGACGAACGCTGAAAGGTACGAGAAGTAACGGTTGAATCCTTTGTCGTGGTCCATGTATCCGATGGAGTAGATATGGACGAGTGTCGAAACCGTTGTCACCGTCACCATCATGATGACCGATACCTGATCCGCCACAAAACCGAAATCGACATTGAAATTGCCTGCAGCTATCCAGTTCATCAGTTTCACATGTACGACATGGGATTCGTCCACATATCCGAGCAGTGTAATCGAAGCGTACCAGGAGACGAACAACAGAGCCGATGTGACGATGCCGGTTATCACCGTTTTGGGCTTATCTCCAAAGAGTGCTGCGAAGAGTGAACCGATCAACGGAGCGAAAAGCGCTATATATACGTATGAGGCCATCCTTTATCCTTTCATCTCTTGCATTGATTCCAGATCGATCGTTCCGGTTCTTTTATACCAGAGTACCAGCAGCCCAAGACCGACAGCCACCTCACTCGCGGCAACGGCAATGATAAAAAACGATACCATCTGGCCCGTCAGATCTCCGTAAAATTTTGAAACTGCGGCAAAGCCTATGTTGACTGCATTGAGCATGATCTCGGTAGAGAAGAACAGCAACAACAGATTTTTTCTGCGTACGACACCGGCCATCCCGATTGCAAACAGAATCGCACTCAGTACAAGATAGTGTGTGAGGGTGATCATTTAACTTCCTTTATATGAAACTCTTCTTTTTCGACCTGTTCATCCATCGTCGTCAGGCTTACATCCATCTTCTTACTGACCAGAATGATTCCTGCAATCATCGCGACAAGCAGCATCACCGCAGCAAGTTCGAACTGTACAAGATATTTCGTGAAGAGGAAAATACCGACAGCCTGTGGATTGTTGGCACCGTGCACTTTATAATCCATCAGCGATGCATCAAGTAAGACCTGATCAGAGAGAAACGGAACAGAAACGATGACGATCAGCATCACCACCGCAGAAATCCAGAGCGCATTGACGATTCTGTGCTCTTTGATATTCTCTTTCACCTCTTTGGTGGTATCGAAGAACATCATACCGAACGCATAGAGGGCCATCACTGCACCGGTATAGACGATAATCTGTACCGCACCGAGAAAATCGGCATCGAGCAGAAAGAAAAATCCCGAAATCGCGATCATACCGCCAGCCAGGGCACTCATCGCATAGAGTGCATTTTTACTAAAGACAACGATCAGAAACATACCGATCGTTATCGCCGAAAATAGATAAAACGCTATCGCTTCCATCACAGTCCTTAATACGCTAATGGCGTTTTTTTAACATTGTTGTCGGCATTCGGTGTCAGTGAACCAAATCCCGGATATGGTTTCTGTTTACCCGCTTTGAAGAGATCCATAGGTGTCACCAGTTCTGCCATCGTCGCAAAGTGCGCTCTCTGCTCACTGACATGCTCATAATCCTGACCGTGCGTAATCGCCAGCTCGGGACACACTTCCGCACAGTAGCCGCAGAAGATACATCTGCCCAGATTGATCGAATACCCCTTGACGACTTTGCGTCCCTTGCTGCCATACTTCGTATCGATCTGGATACAGTTTGAGATACAGATCTTTTCACACAGTCCGCACCCGATACATGCCTGGTTACCGCTTTCAACCAGTCTTTTGATCTGGTGAAGTGCACGGTATCTGGGACTGATCGGTAACTTCTCCTTGGGATACTGTATGGTATGTATGTCAAACTTGATCATCTCACGAAATACGATCCAAAGACCGACGAAAAGCTCCCCGCTGAGCGACCTTTTGACAACACGTTTGAACTTCTCCTGCCATGTTTTCGGAGGCTCTTCCAAATCGAGATAAAAGTAATCATCGGATATATTTCTGTTATTGTAATTGGTTAAATCCATCATTTTCCTCTCCTATATCAGCACAATGCCGGTAATTAAAATATTGACGACAGCCAACGGCATCAGCACTTTCCAGCATAGCCACATGAGTTGATCCGGTCTGATATGCGGCCAGGCTGCCCTGACCCACAAAAAGAGGAAAATCAGTACAGAAACTTTGAGTATTATAGCCAGCCCTCCCGGAATAAATCCCATAGGATTGAAACCACCTAAAAATACTAAGCTTGCTATAAATGCCACCGTAAACATATTTGCATATTCGCCTATCGCAAAAAGTCCCCATCGCATGCCGCTATACTCTGTGGCGTAACCGGTGACAACCTCCGCCTCATGCTCCAGAAGGTCAAAAGGTGTTCTGTTGGTTTCAGCGTAGCCCGAGATCAGATAGAGTATGAAAGCTACAGGCTGCGCCCACACGATCCAGTGGCCGATCCCGCCTTGCTGGTAGTTGTTGATATCGATCAGTGACAAAGAGCCGACAATCATCAAAGGTGCGATCAGCGACAACCCTGTCACCACTTCGAACGACAGCATCTGAATCACGGTACGCGCCGCACCCAGAAGCGACCATTTGTTGTGTGATGCCATACCGCCAAGCAGCGGTGCATACATACCCACCGCCATGACACCCACGACGAAAAGTATACCGATATTGATATCGGATACGATCGGTCGTACCGTATAGTCTGTAAACGGCAGCGTAAACTCCGGCAGAAACGGCACTGCCGACATCGCGATGAAAGCGGTCGCAGCAGCAAAAACAGGTGCGATCTTGAAGATAGGTTTGACGGCATTTTGCGGAACGATATCCTCTTTGGTAAAGAGTTTGATACCGTCAGCCGCTACCTGTAAAATTCCGTACGGTCCGACATGCATAGGCCCGAGGCGTCTTTGCATAAATGCCAGCACCTTCCTCTCGAAATAGGTCGTAATACCTGCCAACGCTGAAAACACAGTAAGAATCACGATCACCTTGACGATCGTCTCTATCACATATGCACTATCCATAGTTTACACCTTCCTTATTGTTGCTATTGTAAATCTGCTTCCATCAAACAGGCTTTGCGTATCCAGCGTCTTGTCGAAAGTAGAAAGATATGGAATATCTCCCGTCAATTGTAAATCGATTTCAACCTTCGTATCTATACTTCCAGCATCATTGCTGATCTCGACGCTGTCGCCATCCGCCAATCCTTTCGCCTCTGCAAACTCAGCCGATACATAAAGTTTGCCCTCCGTCCTGAGCTGATGTGCCTTATTGGTAAACGGACTAAACTGATTGATCGGATTGGAGAGGTAGACAAGCTCACCCTCCATAAGCGCAGCATCTTCCAATTTTTCGACCGCACTCCCGGCAGCGCTTTCGACCATATCCAACGCATATCCCCGTACTTCGTTGCCGCCATTGTCCATATAGTTGGGGAGTGTATCGAAGAGTGCCTCACGATACCCCTTCTCCTGCGGCAGTTCAGATGTGTAGTCGATCGTCAGTTTTTTAGGGCCGATACCTGCTGCATTCGCGATATCGTTGAGTTCATATCCGCTGAACTCCAGCGCGACGTTTGTCGGCACAACACGTTTGTTCAGACTCGTAAAAGTCCCCTCCTGCTGATTGAGCGCCGGCATATCGAGGTCACCGTCGCCCAGTGCACTCAGAACGAAGTCACCCTCGGCATTGTATCCGAGTACCTTCTCGCCGGCCTCTGCGTCCAGCTCACAGATCAGAGAGACACCGAGTGTATTGGTTTTGGAAGGAATCACCACAACGTCGATGTTTGTGTATCGTTCTACCGCTCCCGCCAATTTCGCGATATTTGCACTGCGTGCATGTCTATAGAGATCTTCACCGACGACGAGCGAAAATCTCTCTTTCTTTGCAAGCATTTTCGTCATCTTCGCATCAAACTCTTCCGGAAGCGCGACAGTTTCCTTCGCATACTCCGCTACGAGACCTGCAATATCTTCAGGCAGTGCCTCTTTCGCGGCAGCCTCCACTTTACTGAAATAGTCCAGGACAAATGCCAGTATGTGCTCTTCGGCACCGGGCTGATGGGCGATTGTCATCATATTTTTGGAAAATGTACCGACCACTTTATCTCCGACCGGATGGAAATAGAGGCCCGCGCCCTTGTTCATCGTCACGGCGTTGTTGATCGCATAACCGACATTGGGTGCATCGTAGCGCACCTGCGTACCGACACAAATCACAAAACCGCTCGCCTTGATCGTTTTGAGATCACCGCTATAGAGACTCTTACCACTGACAGAGCTATAATTTTTCATAAATTGCTGATAGGCATAGGCATCTTCATTGACAAGCTTCACGCCGAGCTTCTCTTTCATTTTCTGCAGTATCAGCGCCTCTTCATTGGTAATATAACTTGAAAAACGTATCGTGTCAGCTTCGTTTTTCAGGAAGTCAACCGCTTTTTCGAACATCGCCTTATCTTTTCCAGCCACGTTGTTCTCAAAATCGAAACCAAATCGTGCAGCGCCATGCAGTGTCACAAAATGGGCATCGTTGGTGACTCGGTATATCTTTTCGTCATGATAGTGTGAAATATCACCATGCTTGACATTGTAGTAGATGAGTGAACAGTCGCTGCTGTGCGGATTGGAGGCAGGAATCTTGCGTAATTCCCATGCATTGGCTTTATATTGAAAATCGGAACTGATCAGGGCGCCGACCGGACAGACAGCGATACACTCACCGCAATCCTGACACTCGAGACTATTATCTTCATTGACTGTACCGATGATCGATTTCTGTAGTTTGTTCCACATCGCATAGGCATCTTTGGGCATCGTCGCTTTCAACTCTTTGTTGAGCGGCTCGCCTCCTCTGGGTACTGTTTTCAGTACGGAGTCACCGATCATATCTTTACAGACAGTGATACACTTCTCACAGACGATACAGAGCGAAGCGTCGTATTTGATCAATCCCCAGTCACGTATCGGACGATACGTATCGGGAATAGTATATTTCTGCTCGTTGACATTCATATAGAGCGTATAATCCTGCAACTCACACTCACCACTCTGATCACAGACGCCGCACTCGAGCGGGTGGTTGACATCGTAGACCTGCATGATAGATTCGCGCTCTTCCCGTATCTCTTCGTTTTCCGTGATCACCTCCATGCCGTCTTTTGCCTTGGCATTACAGGCATAGACTCTTTTACCATCCGCTTCCACGATACAGAGACGACAGGCGAGTGTCGGAGAACACTCTGTCTGATAACATATCGCAGGAATAAAGATATTCTCACGTCTGGCGATATTCAGCAGAAACTCACCCTCTTTGGCTTTATAGTCGACACCGTTTATCTTGACTGTTATATCACTCATTTGCCTACCTGTTTTAATTTCACTTGATTGAACCGATAACCTCTTGTCACACGCTCTCCCTCAAATCCAAGATCAAAAGAAGGCAGCAGCGCAATCGTACCTTTCAGCTCCGGTTCGACTTTAAACTTTTTCTCTATTGCATAACCATCGATCGTCAACGACACAACATCCCCATCTGAAATCTTTGCCGCTGTCGCGAACTGCTGCGATCCTCTGAGACGATCCTCTCTTGGAAGATGTGCACAGATATTTGTAAATATATTTTTCTGAGCGTTCGGATTGCATACATAGACGACAGTTCCATCGAAGCTCTCCAGTTCATCCGGTGCTTCGAGCGCCATCTCTTCCGGACAGCTTTGCACTTGCAGCGTATAGCCTCTCACTTCATTTCCATCCTTATCGAAATAGGCGGGAAGCGCATCGAAATTTTCTGCCCTGAAACCTTTTTCCTGTGGAAGCTGCGATGTATAGTCGATCGTATATCGCGTACTGAGACCGAGAGTGTTGGCGATATCGTTCAGGCAGAAACCGTCGAATCCGACTGCAACATGGGTCGGTACCACCTTTTTATGGATCGTTGTAAAAGTACCCTCCTGCTGATTGAGTGCCGGCATATTGACATCCCCCGCATCTTCGAGTGCACTCAGAACGAAATCGGCAGGCATATTGTAACCGACCGCGTAACTACCCGCTTCATCATCCAGATCACAGATAAGCGAAACCCCCAGTGTATTGACTGAAGGCGGTACGACGATCACTTCCATATGTGCGTATCGCTCCAGCAAGCCCAGGAAACGCGCAATATTTTCCGCTTTCGGATGCGCCAGAAGATCTGCACCGGCAACGAGTGTCATCGATTTTTTACGCTTTGTTTTTCTTAACATCACACCGATCTCTTCCTCACCGACATTGCTTTCGGCGCTGATATATCCCTCGTCCAACGCATCGAAAATGCGCTTGATCGCTTCAGGCAACGCTTTATCCTCCGTGAGCGCTTTTGCCAACAGCGCGACAACACTCTCTTCGGATCCCGCCTCATATTTGACAAACTGCGTCACCATGGTCCTGATACTCTCATCTTCGAGCGGATGCATATAGATCACTTCAGCACGGTGCCGCTTGGAAGCCTGATTGATTTTAAACTTCAAAGCCGGTACATCGTCTGCCACACGCGTGCCGATAACCACGATATAATCACTGCTCTCCAGAGCATCCACATCACCCATATAGAGATTCTGACCTGTGATACCGGTAAAAGCCTGCATAAATCGCTGGTAGTTTCTGGCTTCAGGATTGATCAGACGGTACCCCCGCAACTCTTTGAGTTTCTGCAGGATCAGCGCCTCTTCGTTGGTGATCATCGAATTGAAAACGATTGTATCGGCTTTTTCAAATGCGGCAAACGCTTTCGCCAGATCCTCTTCACTGTTGGAACCTCTGTTTTCAAAATCGTATCCGTAACGGCAGACACCGGACATCGTATCGTACTCTGCCACATTGCGCACGCGATAGATCTTGTCATGCTTGGTTTCATAGTAGATAAAGTGGCCGAAACTTGAGTGGGCACATGCTGCGGGAATCTTTGTCAATTCCCAGGGATTGGTCGTGCTCTTGAAATGTGTATCTGCCAGTGCTCCTACCGGACATACCGCCGCACACTCGCCCCAGTCGACATTGAGATCATCTTTTTTGAGATTGACGATCTTCGAGTTGTATCCACCCGGTTCTATCTGAAGCGCTTCGTCTCCGACAATCTCGTTACTGACACGTACGCATCGCTCACAGAGTATACAGAGCGCCGGGTCGTAAGAGATATTTCCCCACTGCTCTATCGGACGATAGTGGTCTCTGGCACTGAAATCCTGATCATTGACACTGAATTCTAGTGTTTTGTCCTGCAGATCACACTCACCGCTCTTTGGGCATACACCGCATTCAAGAGGATGATTGACATCGTAGAGTTTCATAATCTGTTGCCTGTAGTTGTAAAGCGACTCCGAGTTGGTCGTGACTTTCAACCCTTCGATGACACGCTCCTGACAACTGAGGACCGGATCTTCCATCCCTTCGATATCGACCACACACATGCGGCATGAGGCAATCGGTTTCACTTTGGAAAGATAACACATCGTCGGTATGTAGATACCGTGACGACGCGCGACCTGCAGAATCGTCTCATCTTTCCAGGCTGTGACTTTTCGCCCGTCGATCTCAAGTTCTACCGTAGATACACTCTGTGCAGTTACCATCTTTACACCGCCACCATCGCAATATAATAACAGCGCATACAACGACTCGCTTCGTTGACAGCCTGCTCATGCGTAAATCCCAGATTCACCTCTTCCTGAGAATATTTACGCGTATCGACATCGAGTTTTTCGCTCTCCTCTCTCGGTAAGCCGGCAACCCATCCTGTCACTTTCTCTTTCTTGTCATAGACCCTCAATGCTCTGAGATGATCTTCCATAATCTCTTCATCCAGCAGAGAGAGTTTTCCGTCATGCACATAGCGGCTCATCACCGATGATGCGCGCTTTGCCTGACCAACCGCATTGACAATCGTCATAGGACCGTATTCACAATCTCCCGCGGCAAATATACCGGCACGACTTGTCTGATAAGTCTTGCCGTCCGTTTTGAGTGTATTCCAGCTTGTCTTCTCAAGCTCCCACTCTTCAGGGATATATCCCAGATCCGCATCCTGCGAAACAGCCGGAATCAGATAATCACATTCTATCTCGAAATCTTCACCCTCGATCTTCACCAGCTGTGCACGGCCGCCGTTTGGATCCGGAACCAGTTCAAAACGGTTGACCTTCAGTTTCGTCAGTTTGTTGTTTTCGTCGAAAATCTCTTCGATCGCCGAGTGGAAGATAAATTCAACACCCTCTTCGACCGCTTCATGATACTCTTCCCACGAAGTGTTGCGGACGATCGTCTTCTCATCCCTGCGATAGAGCATGATCACTTTTTCAGCACCGGCCCTAACTGAACAGCGCACGACATCCATGGAGGTGAAACCACCTCCAACGCAGACAACCGTTTTGCCGGTCAGATCCACCGCAGGTGCGAGATCCCATTTGACGTTTAAATTGATCTGATCAAGAAATGGAATCGCGGGCCAGTACCCTTCCATGTCAGGACGTTCATTTTTCGCACGTACTTTTTTACTCAGTCTGGTACCACTGGCGAGTAATATCGCATCGTACTCTTTTTCAAATTTTCTTAGCATATCCGCTGTAACCGGTGTGTTGGTATAGAATGTGACACCTTCAAGCGCATCGATCGCTTCGATATCTTTGCGGTACGCTTCCCATGGCATACGATACTCGGGGACGCCCACCGCCACTTCTCCGCCAAGAACGGGAAGCGCTTCATAGACATCACACGCGACACCGTCGAGCCCCAGGTAGTAGGCAGCGGTCAAACCGGCCGGACCGGCACCGACGATCGCCACTTTTTTGCCGCTGAGAGGCTTCTGTTCAGTCGGATAGAGAAAATCGAGCCCATGCTCCGTTTCGAAATCTGCACCAAGTCGTTTCAACTCCATAATCGAAATTGGTTCGTCAAGGTTGGCACGACGGCACTCATCTTCACATGGATGCGGACAGACGCGTCCGCATGTATGCGCCAGAGGCATCGTCTGCTTCGTTGCCTTGAGACTCAGCTCAAACTGCAGATCCCGTACTCCTTCGATGTAGGCGGGAATGTCCACATGGTCAGGGCAGGCATCCATACAGGGCGCTGTCACCTTCGCAATGTAGTTGATGTTATCGTTATCATAATCAGGAGACTTCTTTTGGTTCGCGATCAGATCATCCACATCCTCTTTAAAATATTCAAGGATATCCAGAAGGGGCTTTGGTACGGTACGGCCAATTTCACATTTGCTCGTTTTCATCATCGTCTCTGAAATCTCTTTCAAATGTGCCACATCACCTTGTGTACCTTCACCTCTCGCAATCTTGTCAAAAAGATCGTAGAGAATCCTTCCACCCCAGCGGCCCGGTGCACAACGTCCGCAAGCTTCTGAGTAGATCTGGTACTGTGCAGCATACTCGGTACCCGCTTTGATCACGTCCACATCTTCATCAAAAACGACAAGTCCGTTCCATCCGATGAATATTTTAGAATTTTTGTCTCCCTCATAATTGGCCGGTACCTTGAAGGATGACTCTTTCCATGCATCCCTGTCGGTGATATTTCTATTGTCAATAAATTCACCCTGCCATGTAGAAAAGAGAACTTTGCTCAAGATGCTTTCCTTTTGACCACCAGTGTCCAGTCTACTTCATTGAACTTAATCGAATTGAGCAGCTCATGTCCCTGCTCTTTCATCACATCCATACTTTTTGTCACAGGTGTGAAATCGCCCAGTTCAAACATGAAGATGATCACCTCTCCCGGTTTGGCTTCCTTATCCATCACTTCCACCATCCGGTTGTAGAGTTTTTCCTCTTTGTATTTTCTCAAATCATATCTTTCCATGCTGCTTCCCTCCGCCTATCTGTCGATTTCACCGAAAACGATATTCAGATTACCGATGATCGTTACAACATCAGCCAGATAGGTACCTGGAAGGATATGCTGTAACAAGCTTGTATGCCAGAAACTCGGTGCTCTCACCTTCAGTCTGTATGGATAGGGGTCTCCCTCAGATCTGATATAAAATCCGAGTTCACCTTTTGGCGACTCGGTTGGGACATAAACTTCTCCGACCGGCGGTCGCATTCCCTGCGCAACCAGCACAAAGTGCTGCATCAGTGAGTAGTTCTCCGCCATGATACGCTCTTTCGGCGCGGAGATATACTGTGGTACATCAGCCATCAGTTGCGGATCAGTATCTTTATAGAGATGGATACACTGTCTGATAATCTTCAGAGACTCTCTCATCTCCTGCATGTAGAGTTTGTAACGTCCGTAACTGTCGTTCGTGTCCGCGACAGGCACTTTGAACTCCAGTTCGTCGTAAATCTCGTACGGCTCCTCTTTGCGGATATCGTAAGCGACACCGCTGCCTCTGAGCGTCGGCCCGGAACAACCCCAGTTGATCGCATCTTCCGGCGTCAGCACACCAACCTCTTCGAGACGCATCTTCCAGATACGGTTCTGATCCAGAAGCCCTTCATAGTCGGCGATATTGTCGGGCATCTTGTTGATGTAGTGCAGCATCTTGTTCAGCCAGCCATCCGGCAGGTCGAGCGGCACACCGCCGATACGGACGGACGAGTGCGTCAGTCTCGCGCCGCAATACTCCTCCATCAGATCCATCGCAAACTCTCTCTCGCGGAAACAGTAGAGGAAGACACTCATCGCACCGACATCGAGTGCATGTGTCGCGAGCCAGAAAAGGTGGGAGATGATACGGTTGAGTTCCAGAAGCATCGTACGGATCACCTTCGCACGGCGCGGCACATCTTTTTCGATACCCAGAAGTCGCTCTACCGCCAGTGCGAAACCGTAGTTGTTGGAAGTCGCCGCGATATAATCCATACGATCGGTCGTAGGCAGATATTCGTTGTAGATCATGTTTTCCGCCATCTTCTCCATACCCCGGTGCAGATACCCGATATCGGGAACCGCTTTGACCACCTGCTCTCCGTCGAGCTCGAGTATCAGTCGCAACTGTCCGTGCGCAGAGGGGTGCTGGGGACCGAAGTTGACGATCATGCGATTGTCTTCTCTTTCAAAAACCAGGTTTTCGTAAAAGGGCTGTAATCTGTTTGGTGTCTGCATGGCTCTACTTTCTTTCTTTCAATATTTTTTGATTTTTGAGTGAAAATCTCTCGATCAAAGGCACACCGTCTGCTTCCTGGAAATCGATATACGCTTCATCGGTCTTGTTGGTAGGTTTGGCACCGTAAGGAACTTCGCTTCCGATTCTCGAGTAGTGTTTGGTATCTTTGGGATCAATGCGTTTCGTATCTCTATCCTCGGGTCCCACCACCTCTCTGTACTCTTTTCCGAAAATCTTGTCGATCTCATACCACTGTGCAGCCTCGTCTCCGACCAGCGGATAGGTTTTCAGAAGCGGATGTCCTTCCCAGTCTTCGGGCATGATAAGCCGCTTCATGTATGGATGATTGTTTACGATGACACCGAACATGTCATACATCTCACGCTCAGCCCAGTCGGCGCTTTTGTAGACATCGTAAAGGGTTTCGATCGCCTGATTCTGCTTGATGCGGCACTTCACACGCATGCGTTTGCGCTTTGTCATCGCCAGCAGCTGATAAAAGATCTCAAATTCACCATCCCCTGCAAGATAGTCGATCGCACTCATTTCACTCAAAAATGTATAGCCGCACTTGTCACGCAGATGTGTCATGACCCTGACATTGTCGTTCGGATCGATAATCACAACAAGCTGGTCGATTTCGATATAGGCATCCCTGATATCGAACTTCGACTTGAGACTTTTCAGATCCTCTGCAAAAACCTCGTCTGTAGACGGATCAAGTTTGGGTGTCTGTGGTCTCTGATGAAATCTGTCGGTATGGTACGATTTTGCCTGTACGTTCGTTTTATCCGTATATCTTCTCATCAGACCAGCCTTTTTGGTTTGAGTTTTTGAAATGCACTTTCACGTCTGATCTTTTTCTGTAGCATGAGTACCGCATACTGCAGTGTCTCCGGACGCGGTGCACAACCGGGAAGGTAGATATCCACAGGAATCACCCTGTCACACCCCTGCACGGTTGCGTAGGTATTGAACATGCCGCCGGTATTGGCGCAGCTACCCATACTGATGACCCATTTGGGTTCTGCCATCTGATCGTAGAGGCGTCGGATAAACTCCGCATGCTTTTTGGTCAGTGTTCCCGCAACGACCATAACATCCGCCTGCCGGGGTGAAGCACGGAAGATCGTACCGAAACGGTCGAAGTCATAGCGGCTCGCACCCGATGCCATCATCTCGATCGCACAGCATGCGAGTCCGTATGTCAGTGCCCACAGTGAGTTGCTGCGCCCCCACTGTACCAGTTTGTCAACTGTTGTCAACGCAACGGGAAGTCCGCCTTCCTGAAGATAGTTTACTTTATGGTGTGCCATTCAAGTGCTCCTTTTTTCCATGCATAGATAAAACCGATTGCCAGTAACACGATGAAGATGATCATCTCCGCAAAACCGAACATGCCCAACACTTTAAAGTCGATCGCCCACGGAAACATAAAGATGATTTCCACGTCGAACAGAATAAAAAGCAATGCAAAGAGATAGAACTGTGCAGAGATCTTGTTGGGTTGTTTGGAGACTTCGGGGCCGCACTCGTAGATGGTGAGTTTCAGCTTTTCGTTGTCAAGGCGCGCCAGTTTGCGACTGACGACTCTTGCAAGAACCGTTGTAGCGATAAACGCACCGAAAGTCAAGACGAAGAAGATAAATGCTCCGAAATAAGGATGCATCGTGTCCATATGGCTCATATTCGATCCTTCAAAGATTGGTAAATATTATATTTTCAACAATATTTTTCGATTGTAAATTTTACACTATTAAGTTTAAAAAGGGTGCAGGCCGTTCAGGGCATCAGCCGAAGATGCGTTTTTTGTAACAAAACGATACAAAATTTCCGGTTTGGGAAGGTGCAGTTTTTGAGAAAAACGCTACCCGTGCAGAGAGTACCCCCGTAGATGGGCAGCACCCGAAAAAAGGAGGAATCTTATGCGACGAATCCCATCGTTTTCTCTTCTCCGAAAGCGCCTGAAAGTTCCCTTTTTATCGTCTCTTCAAAGGATTTCACTGTAAAAACGGGCTCTTCTGTTACCGCCACGGCGAGTGCCGTATTTTTGATCACGACGTCGATCTGACCCCCGCTCAGTTCATAGTGCGCCAGCTTCTCTATAGAAAAATCTTCTGCATAGGGTGCGTTCTCGGGTAACATTTTTTCCCATAGAAGTTTGCGTTGTGCATAACCCGGTTTTTTAAACTCGAGCTTATAGTTGAACCTTCTCGAGAAAGCGGGATCGATACTCTCCAGCAGGTTTGTCGTCGCAATCAAAACCCCTTCGAATTTCTCGATCTGTTCCAGAAAAATATTCTGCATCTGATTGTGCATCTTATCTGCACCGCCTCCCGATCCGGTCGTACGGGAGCTGAGGAACTGATCCGCCTCGTTAAGCAGCAGTACCGGTGATGTCCTGGTCTTCTCGGTGAGTTCTTCATAGGTCTCGAAGATGCGCCGGACATTCTTTTCACTCTCGCCGACATACATGGAGAGTATTTTCGAACAGTCGAAACTGAGGACCTTGCGCTTCAGAGACTTCGCCAGCGAGTAGGCGGTCATCGTCTTTCCGGTACCCGGCGGTCCATAGAAGATGAGCCGCGCTTCCAGACCGCTTTTCTTGTTCCGTATGCCCCACTCTTTGAGACGCTTGAGCACACGCTTGTCCATCGTTTTGAGGATATTGTCGAGTATCTCGCGCGTCCGGGGGTGAAGCACGACATCTTCTATACTCGTACGGGGCGTGATCAACTCGAAGATATCCTGCTCCCTGACGAGCGTTTCCAGTTTGATACGGCTCTTTTTCTTTTTCGCTTTATGCGGGTGTATGATCTTATGGAGATACTCTTCATTGATATAAAAGCTGCGCGTCACACCGCCGAAAGCGGTCAGCATCTCGTCATAATCGATAATCTCCTCATCGATCAATGTCGCGTTCTCCTCCAGCAAAGAGCGGTTCTTGATCTTGTCATAATCGTTTTCGCTTACCAGGTTGATCAGATTGTTCATCTCCCTGAGGCTGTCCACCTCTCCCGAATACTCCTCTTTAAGCAGTGCCAGAAAGATGATCTGCTCCTTTTTGCTGAGTGAAAACTCTTTGAAAAGGCGCTCAGCCGCAAGCTCCATCTTCGTCGCTCCAATACGATCGCAGATGCGGTTTTCCAGCATCTTGAGGCTTTTTTCAAGACGTTCGATACTCAAAGAGCGCTTTTTATAGTTGTGTCGGATGGTACTGATCTTCTGATAGAGTTCGATACGGTGAAACTGATCCCTCAGATACTCGAGATGGTCCGTATAGGGGCTCGACTGAGGAAGTTCCACCTCCAGCGAGCCCTCTTCGAGAAGCCTCTCGAAACTTTTGCTCAACATCACGGTCGCATTGACCAACTCTATCTGGGAAACCTCTTCGGTTTTGACCTGTGCAAAACTGCTCTGGACGATCCACCCCAGATCGAGGAGATTTTTAACGAGGGGGAGCTTCAAAATATAGTCGTACCCTTCAGTCGAAAAGAGTTCATCCAGAATCAAAAAAACCGAATTCTCTTCATTTCCCTTGATATGTTTTCGGGTGATATGACGCAGGATCTCAGCCTCTTCGACTGAGCATTTAAGCTGTTCGAAAATCTTTGTTTCGGTGATCTCTTTCGTCTCTAGAAAATCTATTAAAAATTGCAAATGTATCCCTGTATCTATTTCGTTTCATACCATTATACCAAAACTATGGCACTAAACTATAGTGCATCGTATCCGCTCTGTTGCCGTCCGGCAAGCACCGGTTCATTTTGGCGTGACAGGTATATATCCAAGCGGGGGCTGGTAAAATTCGAACAGTCGTGAAAGATTTCTGCCAAGAGGCGCCAGCAGCGTACTGAAGTTGATACCGATACCGAGGTAGGGATATCGACGGTTTTGCCCACCCTCGCTTCTGACATAGTAACCTGCATGCAGTTCGAGATACCGCCAGAAGTGTGTACGTGAACCCGGAAGCGATGAGAATTTGTAAGCCGCCAGAAACTTCATGCCCTCATAATCGGTAAATATATCGGTATCGGCACCGCTTCTGACCCTGCGGCTGGGCAGATATGAAATCCGTATATCGACTGCATCGTCGATCGTTCTCTCCGTAAGCATGAGATACCCCAGTGATGCGCCGACAGCATTGAAGATGATATCCTCGTAACTGAACCCGTAATCACCGAATGAATCACCCACTTCCATAACGCCGTTCAGAAAGAAAGAAGAGATCGCGCCCGTACAGGCGGCATACCTCTGCGTGTAGCCATAATCCCGAAATCTGGCGGCAAGTATCTGCGTCAGGAGATAGTTGGTATAGAGGTGGCCCAGTTTGTCCATCCCGCCATGTTTGGTCTTTTTGCCAAACCACCCCTCGTGCGCAAAGTGGGGAGCTCTCGAACCGTAATCCCACGTGAAATACCCCCACGTCAATATCACGGCACTGCCGATAAGATTGGTCCTGACTATTTTCCTGTTCTCTTCCAGCCATCCGGCACGCAGGGGAAGCGCCAAAAGAGACGCCCACAACATAACAGATGTGACAACTATTCTCACTTTTGACGCTTTTATCACATGAAAACGATCTGTTAAAAGATATACTTCATCGCCAGTCCAGCCACATCGTCCATGATGCTGCCGTCGTTGTCAAAGTCGAGCATACCCATCAGCCCGTTGTCACTTTCCCGGCTCGGCTTCATGTTGACCGGTACATCGTCGCTGGCAAGTCCCTTGCTCAATGCACCGATGACCAGGGGTGCGAGCATCGGCAACAGAGATTTGATCAGCGATGTGTCGAAACCACTCTTGTTCGCCACTTCCGAAGCCACTTCACGGCTCACTTCTCTGGAACCGGTCACATGCTTGAGTACTTCGATCCCCTCCTCTTCACGTTTGCCGGAGTTGAGAAAATCATCGGGCTTGTCGATCATATGGGCATATTTGCTGTCACGCAGCAGATCTTCCAGATCACCTGAATCGACCTTCGGGCTTTCGATACGTCCTTTGACCTGTCCGGCCATCGCACTGCCTACCGACTTGACCAGATCCTGCGCCTGTTCCGGGGAGAGACCTGCCTGTTTCGCTACCTGATCGATCAACGAACCGCCGCCAGCCTGCATCAATATATCCATAAGACCCATATCTATTCCTTTAATATCGAGATGATTGATTATACAAAAAAAATTAACGTGTTGCAAATAGAGTTTTTGTTACCATACCGATATGCAGAAAATATTCACTTTGGCCATCATGATTCTTCTCTTCAGCACTGGTTGCACTAGTGCGTTCAATCAGACAAAAAGCGCTGCACAGTCACAGAGAGTAGCAGAGCCCGAAACGCTCCGGAAGAAAAAGCATTTGCCGCGGGTTTGCTTTCAACCCAATGCGATTGCCATTGAAACAAGACTCAAAACACTGCGGATCAAAGCCGGTGCACCGCTCTATATCCGTATCTTCAAACGTGAAAAAATACTCGAGCTCTGGGCGAAAAAAGGGAAGCGCTACCATATGCTAAAAAGCTACCCCATCTGCCGATACTCCGGCTATCTGGGGCCCAAGCTCCGCTCCGGAGACAGACAGGCGCCCGAAGGTATCTATGCTCTCACACCGGCAAGCCTCAATCCCAACAGCCACTACCATCTCGCGCTCAATATCAACTATCCCAACCGCTACGATCGCAACCATCATCGGGACGGAGACCTCATCATGATTCATGGCAAATGCTCCTCGAGCGGCTGTTTTGCGATGGGAAACAGCCAAATCGAAGAGATCTACCACATGGTGGAGGCGGCCCTGAAACAGGGACAGAAGTTTATCTATGTCGCCATCTACCCCTTTCGCATGAGTGAAAAGAATCTTGACGCATTCAGAAGGAGCCACTGGTACCCATTCTGGAAAAACCTGCAGTCCGGCTATCTCCATTTTGAACAGACCCACATACCGCCGTTTGCAGGAGTCAAAGGCGCCCGATACATCTTCCAAAAACGGGGTCGGGATCTCAATTTAACACAAAATTAACACTCTGATCCTATAATTGCACCAAAGATATCCTGGTATGCGACAATATCCGCTACTACACACCTCCTTTACAAGCATTAAACCATTAAACGCACAGGATATCTTTTCCAATCAAGGATAAGCAGATGAAAAAGATTCTCCTGATACTGTTTCTCTTCTTCGCTTTCGTGCTCCACGCCGATACGCAGAGCATCATGCTGCATAAAGGCAAAAAGATCGCCCAGCTGATGTGCGACGATAAAAGGCTTAAAACTGCCCACTTCGATTCACCTGAAGATGCGAAGAGAGCGATCCTCTCCCAAAAACTCTGCAGACCGCTCACTCCGGAAAAACTGGAAGCCGTCGCGCAGTGGATCTCCTCTCTCAAGAATACCGACACCAACCCCAAAAGCATCGACGTTCCCAAAGATGCCAAGTGCCCCATCTGCGGTATGTTCGTCGCCAAATATCCCAAATGGGCCACCATGATGCAAGACAGTAACGGCAAGAAACGCTACTTCGACGGTGTCAAAGATATGATGAAGTACTATTTCAATCACAAAGATGAACGGTTCGACCCCATTCGTGTACAGGATTTCTACACGCTCAAATCGATCGATGCACGCAGAGCATGGTACGTGACAGGATCGAACGTCTACGGCCCGATGGGTAGAGAACTGATCCCATTCGCTTCGCGTGAAGATGCCGAAATTTTTAAGAAAGAGCACTTCGGCAAAAAAATCATACGCTTTGACGAGATCCGCGAAGAGGATCTCTACGAGGGGGAATAAAACGAAACGCACAGCCCGCTTTCTCACACTTTTTGGATTTCTGACACTGGCGCTGTCGGTGATGCTCCTGCATGCGATGACCTTCCGGGAAGATAGCGAAACGCTGCATGCCCTCTCTGCACTGACCCGACTGCCCCCTCCTGCTCTCTCGGCCCAGCCACTGGAGCCGCGCATACGCCCTTACCGGGATTATCGTGACCATCTCTACCCGAAGATGCAACCCATCGACTATCTGGAGTTTGTCTATGCAAAATAGTTTTCTCAATTTCCTCTTTCTGCTCGTCGACAAACACAGAAACAAGCATATCGCCGTTTTTCTGATCTCCGCGCTGCTGGTAGCGTTGCTCGCTTCCTTCTTTTTCCTGGCCGCATCGATCCGTCACGACGCCCTCCTCTCCCTCGAAGAGCAGCCCGATTTCACCATACAGAAGATGGAAGCGGGACGCAGTGTCGATATCGAAACCGACCGTATCCTGAAGTATGCCGATATCAAAGGGGTCAGCTATGTCGCACCCAGAGTCTTCGGACGCTACTTCACGCAGGATCGCAAACACTACTTCACGATCGTCGGGGTCGACTTCTTCGACGAACAGCAGGTGCGGTGGATCGCGAAACTCTTCGCACAGATCGACATCAAAGCCTTTCTCGCGAAAAAACAGATGATCGTCGGATCCGGTGTCAAAACCTTTCTCAAAGAGCACTACTACGACGACTTTTACAACTTCACCACACCAGAGGGCAAAACCGAAAAGGTCGCCATCTACGACACGCTGCCCCGGGAGCAGAACCTCATCGCCTCGGATATCGTCCTGATGGATATCGACCTCGCGCGTACCGTTCTGGGAGTCGATCCCGACAAAGCGACTGACATCATCCTCTCCGTCCCCAATCCGATGGAACGGGAAAATATCCGCTTCAAACTACTCGAAAAAGATTTCGATACACGCATCATCACCAAAAAAGCACTCGAAAAGGGGTATGAAAATCTCTTCAACTATAAAGGCGGGATCTTCCTGATCCTCTTTCTGATCACCCTCGTCACCTTCATGCTGATTCTCTTCCAGAGATACGCGATGGTGGGTTCGGCGGAGCGTAGTGAGATCGCACTGCTGCGTGCAGTGGGCTGGAGTATCAGGGATGTGATCCGACTCAAACTCTACGAATCTCTCACCGTCGCACTGCTCGCTTTCGGTACAGGTATATTGATCGCTTACGGCTATGTTTTTATCCTGCAGGCTCCCCTGCTCAGAGATATCTTTCTGGGATCCGGCAATCTCCCCGTCGACGTCCGTTTCACGCCCGTCATAGCGTTCGGTACACTGGTTTCCCTCTTTCTCTTCTTCATCGTCCCCTTTCTGACATCCATCCTCATCCCTGTCTGGAAGATCGCCATCACCGACGCTGCGGAGGCACTGAAATGATCCATATACAAAACCTCACCAAAACTTTCAACCCCGGCACGCCGCAAGAGTTCACCGCCCTCAGAGATATCACCTTCGATGTCGGCGAAAATGAACTGGTACTCCTCAAAGGGGTCAGCGGCAGCGGCAAGTCGACCTTGCTGGCCATCGTCGCTTCGATGCTCAAACCTACATCGGGAGAGGTGATTGTAGAAGGAAAACATGTCGCCAAGCTGCCCGACCTGCATGCTTCCCGTTTTCGTGCCACAACGATCGGCTTCATCTTTCAATCCTTCAACCTGCTCGGACATCTCAGTGTCGCCGACAATGTTTCGGTACCGCTGATCCCCCTTGGACTCCGGCAAAAAGAGATCGATCAAAAAGTGGAACGTGCCCTCCGGATAGCCAACATCGTCCACAAAAAAGAGACTCCCGCACATGCCCTTTCCGGCGGCGAGAAACAGCGCTGTGCGATCGCGAGAGCCCTCGTCAGCGATCCGAAGCTGATCCTCTGCGACGAACCCACCGCCAACCTCGACCGTGACAACGCCCTCGTTTTCGTCGAAGCGGTCAAAGATCTCAAAAAACGCGGCTACACACTCGTCATCGCCACACATGATACGCTCTTCGACGATCTGGCAGAGGTGGACCAGGTCATCCGGATCGAAAACGGAGTGATCCTCTAGTGGAAATTTTTCTCTCAAATCAGGTATTGATCTTTCTCCTGAGTGAAACACTGCTCTATCTCCTGGCGCTTATCGCCTTTGCCGGCACGCTGCAGATTCTCGGAAAGTGGGATTTTCAGGCGACGACACCCGGGCAGTATCTACTCGAAAAGCGTGCTTTTCTGATCGTTACGATCATCCAGCTCCTCCTGGTGCTAAAGATCCTGCTGCTGCCCTATTTCGCCTACACGATCGACAAACTCTCCCTGCTCATACCCGGCGCCATGTGTGCTGCCGGCGTCATCTCCGCCAACATCTACGGCAATCCGCTGCTCTTTCTGAAAATCATCCTCCTTTTTGCCGTAGGCGTCTGGCTCATCATCAACCACCAGGACCAGCAGGCGATCGACTACCCCTACTTCAAAATGAAGTTTCGTTTCTATTGCTTTATCTTTGTACTGCTTACGCTGGAGTATTTTCTCGATATCGCCTATTTTTCACACATATCGACTTCGGATGTGGTGCAGTGCTGCTCGGCAATCTTCGGCATATCGGGCAGCAACAGGATCCCTTTCAATCTGACGATACCGCTGCTACTGGCGATATTTTACCTGCTTTACCTGCTGACACTGCTCCTCTCCCTGCAGCGAAACGCACCGCTGCTCTTTGTCGTCTCACTCATGTTTCTCTATATCGCCTATCAGAGTGTCGTCCACTTTTTCGGTACCTATATCTACCAGCTGCCTACCCACAAATGCCCCTTCTGCATGTTGCAGAAAGAGTATTACTATGTCGGCTACCTACTCTGGTCGACACTCTTTCTGGGTACTTTTTTCGGTATCGCCAACTTTGTGCTCAAACTCCTGATCCATCGGGAAGCGCCCCGTCTCTACCGCCTCGCGATACTTTTTAACACATTTTTTGTCATACTATGCACCGCCTATGTCGCATACTACTACATCCAAAACGGAGTTCTCTTATGAAAAAAGTTATTCCGATCCTGACGATGCTGCTGATCGTCGCCGTTGTCGTGATCCTCTTCGTCTCACTCTCCAAAAAGGAGGATATGGTCACGATCGCCAAGGGCAACTTTCAAAAGCTCCCGCTGCCGATCAGGGAAGGCCATGTCAACGATACCGAATGCAGGATGATCATCACAGATACGACGCATGCGGCGGAAGTGGTGGCACCCAACGGCAACACATGGTTTTTCGATGACCCGGGCTGCATGATCAAGTGGCTCGAAGACAAATCTTTCAAAAACGAAGCGGTACTCTGGGCGAAAGCGGTCGATACCGGCAGATGGATAGACGCCCGAAAAGCCTGGTATGCAGTGACGGACAAAACACCCATGCACTATGGCTTCGGTGCCAGAGAGAAGAAAAAAGAGGGGTATATCTCTTTCGACGAGATGCGCCTCAGGATGCTGCGTGGTGAAAACCTCACAGATCCGCGCGTACGCAAAAAACTACTGGGAAACTGACTTATGGACACTATTAATCTCATCAGCATTATGACGATTGCCTTTCTGGGCTCTTTTGGCCACTGTGTAGGTATGTGCGGCGGTATCGTTCTTGCCTATACCACGACAAAAGTCGACGATCAGTGGAGCAAAACAAAACAGGCGATCGCCCATCTGGCCTACTCGTTCGGCCGCGTACTCACCTATACCCTTCTGGGAGCGATCTTCGGCTTCCTGGGCGGTGTCGCGACCTTCAACAATGTCGCCAACGGTACGCTCTGGATCGTCGCAGGCCTCTTTATGGTCCTCGCGGGACTCTCACTCATCGGCAAAGTGAAGTTTCTGACGCTTATCGAGCACTCTTTCTCGAAAAGTCGCTGGTATCAGGAGAGTTTTCGCGCGCTGTTGCACTCCAGAAGTCTCTTCAGTTTTTTCATACTCGGCATGCTCAACGGTCTGCTTCCATGCGGCTTCGTCTACTTTTTCGCGATCACCGCCGCGAGTACCGGCAGTCCTTTCTGGGGTGCAGTCGTGATGTTCATCTTCGGTATCAGCACCATTCCGGCACTCTTTTCACTCGGTTTTTTCGTCGGTATCTTCAAACAGACCACCCTGCGTAACACGCTGATCAAACTCGCAGCGATCCTGGTGGTTCTTTACGGCTTCTACACCATCTATCATGGGTACCTCTATATCGCCGATCCAAACCGTACGCTTCTGCAGTGCCATGAAGGTTAGTTATATAGACTAAAGTTTGGTTATATTCATGCAATCACTATACTTAAGCTTTTTATCAGCACTTATGCTCTATAATAGAAACATCTTAACACACGAGGAGTGACTATGTCAGATAAAATCAAAGAAGAGTTGGCAACGATCATCGCAAACAACAAAGAGAAGCCCAATCTCGGAAATATCGATCTGCACAAAACGAGAGAATTGTTGATGGATGCGGGAGCGGTTCTGCTCGATGTACGCCCGCCTGCAAAAGTGGTCGGTGAAAATGCACAGGAAGCGGATATCCCCAGTGCGCTCTATACACCCTACCCCGAGTTTGCGGACTATCTGGACGAACTCCCTTCCGACCATACGACACCGATCGTCTGCGGTTGTGTCAAAGGGTGGTTCGCCAACCGTGTCATGGGGTATCTGGAGATGCTGGGATATACCAATGTCTACGTGCTCGATACCGATATCGCAGAGCTGGTAGAAGTCCACAAAGCACACAGTAAATAATATCAGAAGAGGGCACCGCGCCTTCTTCGCTTATACCCCTCTCTTCCTATCTCTCTTAACCTCTTTTTAATCGTCGGCACACTAAACTATTTTTATCAACCCAACGTAACCGAGGAGTCCATCATGCCAAAACTGACCCGAAGAGATTTTATCAAAAGTGCTGCGGCACTCTCAGCGCTGCCCATCATGACACAGGCATCCGACAAAGAGAGTCACCCTGCGCTCAGCTTTATCCACGTCACCGACTCGCACATGGATCTGGGGGATGAAAACAGCGTCGAAGCGATGGAGACGATGGCTTCCTTCATCAACAAAAACTATAAGGATATCGACTTCGTACTCTTCGGAGGCGACAACTTCAACAACAACGTCCCCGGCGACAAAGATGCACGTACTTTCAAAAAGATCATCGACACCCTCCACTGCCCCTCCTATCTGGTGCGTGGCAACAAAGAGTCCTCTCCGAAGCCTGAAAACGATCCGCAAAATCTCGCCGATTTCGAAGCGATGTTCATTGCCCCGAAAAAAGAACTCATAAAACATGGCAAAGACTGGATGCTGGAGAAGAAGGGGTATCTCATTCTCGGCCTGGACAGCAATATCGAACACCACAACAACGGGCGCTACACAGCCGAAACACTCGATTTTGCCGAATCGCACCTCAAACGCGGCAAACCGACGATCATCCTCAATCACCACCCCTACACCAACTACTGGGGAGAGAAAGATCCCGAAAAGATCCACAAATATGTTCTCAACAATACCGAAGAGGCACAAAAACGGCTCTTTGACTACAAAAACCTGATCCTCACCCTTTCGGGACACAAGCACATCGACAATGTCAGTGAGATACAGGGTACCAAAGTGATCGCGACACGCGGATTTGTCCGCCCGCTCGATCTGGACATGTACCCGATGCGCTATGTAGAGATTACCGACGGCAAGATCAGCGAAAAACTGATCTACACCTCCTGAGACAATCGCGCCAGCGCTCTGCTGTAGTACTCGGCGTCTATCTCGCATCCGACAAAACGCCGGTTGGTGTTTTGACACGCCACCGCCGTCGTGCCGGACCCCAGGAAGCAGTCCAGTACGACATCACCTTCATCCGAGTGTTTGCGTATCAGCGCTTCGAAAAGCCTGAGCGGTTTCTGAGTCGGGTGGCACCGGTCTTTTCCCTGATAGATAGGATAGGTATAGATTCCGTTGTCATACTCCGAATGAAACGTCGGCTTTCCGCCTTTGTTGGCGGTGACGGCGATTTCCCGGGCATTTGTCAGGTAATTGACCTTCGAATTGAGAGGGACCGGGTTGGTCTTGATCCACTCGATGAAACGCAGCTGTCTGAAGCTGAAATGCTCCAGCATCGTCGCAAGATAGGTGATTTTCCAGAGATCGTAGAAGATGATCACCGTACCCCCTTTGCGCAGCACCCGGTAAAATTCTGAAATCACCAGATCGAGCCCTTTGAAGTCGTAGTCCCACGCACCGAAGTCCATAGAGATCTTGAAGCGATCGACCCCTTTGACCACCGCTTCGAAGCCTGTGTCGCGTGAAATCTCATATGGGGGATCGACCAGCACCAGGTCGATACTCTCATCTTCGATATCCCGTAAAAATGCCAGGCAATCCCGGTTTTGTATCTCTATCTCTTGCATGGATACAATTATAGCGAGTTTCTGCGCAACATTTGAAACACCATCCTTTCCAGGCACTCTATACACGCATCGACATACCTTTTGGCATGCAGTCAGCCACGTCACCCTAAACGCTTCGGCAGATTCACCGATATAGATAAAGAAAAAAGGTGAAGTATGATCGAATCAGTTCTGGGTACCGTTGCGCTGATCCTGCTGCTCTGGTATCTCTATGACCGCTATGTGCAACGCAAACATACACTGCTGATCAACTATCCGCTCATCGGGCGGTTGCGTTACTTTTTCGAAGCGGTGCGCGAACCCTTTCGTCAATATTTCGGCAGGGAGTATATCTTCGACTCCCGCGACAAGATCGAGTGGGTCTACAAAGCTGCAAGAGACAATAGCCATTTCATCTCTTTCTCTCAAAGCGATCCTCAGAAAAATCCCAAATTTTTACTCAAACACGCGTTTGCACCCTGCAATGACGAAGAAGTGAACGATAACTTCTCACTGACGATCGGCGGCAATCGGCAGAGACCTTTCTGTGCGAAATCGATCATCTTGCGAAGCGGTATGAGCGACGGTTCCATCTCACCCGAAGGGACACAGGCGTTTTCCATAGGCGCATTTCGCGGCAGATTTCCGATCAATACCGGTGAAGGCGGCCTGACGACCAATTTCCTCGTAACCCACCGCTCCTATGACAAGCGCTATATGGAAGTGGTCGCACTCTCCGCATGGCAGATCCGCCTTTTTCAGATACTGCGCAGACTCTTCAACACCGCATTTGCCATCAGCCGCCTCAAACCGGTCGTATTACCGCACGGTCTGGAGGATACCTACAACTTCGACCGCACAAAAATGTGCTTCTACCGTATCGACTGGAGTGCACCACTCGACAATTTCCCCGATACCGTACCCGATGATATCGCCGATATCATCCTGCAGATCGGATCCGGGCTCTACGGTGTTCGTGACAGACACGGAGAGTTCGACGCACTCCGATACCGTAAAGCGATGCGCTTCTGCAAAATGACCGAAATCAAACT
Organism: Sulfurospirillum sp.; assembly: GCA_024762235.1. Taxonomy (GTDB): domain Bacteria; phylum Campylobacterota; class Campylobacteria; order Campylobacterales; family QNZT01; genus QNZT01. The sequence continues at coordinate 10,068 of JANTHT010000001.1, read as the reverse complement.
CGCACAGGGGGCAAAGCAGACGGGCGGGAAAATAGTCGCCAGCAAAGTGACAGAAGCGGTGGCCTGGTATCGCGGTGTCACCCCGCACAGGGACCTCTTCTCACCAAACCGTTTCCCTTATGCCGGAAGTGTCGGCGAACTCTTCGACTTCATCGAAAAACTGCAGATGCTAAGCGGCAAACCTGTCGGCTTCAAAACGATCATCTCCGACAGAGAGGGGTTTGCCCCTATCGCCGCGGAGATCAGGAAGCGTCTTGCCCAAAATCGTTCCATACCCGATTTTATCACCATCGACGGCGGGGAAGGCGGCAGCGCGACCGCACCCATCGAGCTGATGGAACGCATCGGACTCGGCATCAAAGATGCCATCTATCTCGCAGACGAGATTCTCAAAGAGCACGGCGTCAGAAAAGATGTCACGCTGATCGCCAGCGGTAAGGCGCTGACACCGGACAATGTCGTGATACTCCTCGCTCTGGGTGCCGACATGGTGGGAATCGCACGCGGTTTCATGATGAGTGCCGGCTGCATACGCGCCAGAGTCTGTTCGGGCGCCGGAAAGCATCAGTGCCCCGTCGGACTTGCCACACAGGACAAGAGAAGGCGCAAAGCCTATATCGTGCACAAATATGCAACGATGGTAGAGAACTACCACCGTAACATGCGCAAAAGTATCAGGTCACTCCTCGCGGTTATGGGCCTGCACGATATCCGGAGCCTGGGGAAAGAGCACTTGATTTTCGTCGATGAAAATGAAAATATCCACAACGATGTCAAACACTATCTCGATCGTAAATTTACGCATGTGCCTCAGCAGGAGGATCTGCATACCTCCGCGCTTGTATGATCCTGCGGCTACTCTTCAGCCACTTCACGCATCTCTATCTCTTCGTACGCTTTTGACAGGTGTCTTCCAACTGTATAGGAGAAGCCGTCCCAGTTTTTATACGCTTGCAACTCCCGTATCGCAGCCGATTTGACTTCGTAACTCTCGAGATCGTCATCGTATGCTTTCTGTGCCCATTTGCCAATCACCCTGAGATAGTGAAGATAGGGTTTGATCGTCTCCTCTTTTTTCCCGGAAATACCGTGTCCGGGGACATAGTAGCTGTACGATTTCCCTTTCATCAATTTTTCAAGCGTTTCGATGTTGCCGAAGATACTCGATGAACCGTCGAAAGCTCCCATGCGTCCCTTCATGACATTGTCTCCGGTGAAGAGTGTCTCTGAATTTTCATGCAAGATGATCAGATCGGTATCGGTATGCGCTTTTGCAGGATGGAAAACTCTGAATTTTTCACTCTCTATCACGATCTCATCTCCATCCTTAAGGGCATGATTGGGATAGGCAAACGCTTTGTCCGTACCTTTGAGATTATGTGTCAGTCGGTCGAGTATCCCGTACCACTTCTCCGCCTCGCCCGCCTTGACTTCATGGATCATGTTTGTATGCGCATAGATCTGAAGCTTCGGATACTTCTCGAGCAACGCTTTGTTTGCAAACCAGTGATCGCCATGTTTGTGGGTATTGATCGTCGCGAGTATCGGCTTTTTACTCACTTTCTCTATTTCGGCGAGCACCTTCTTGCCGACATTGTAACTGCCGCCCGGATCGATGACGATCAGACCTTTATCCCCCTCTATGATCGCAGGATTGTTCATGAAACCTTCGTTCTCGACGTTCGGTGCCATGACAGGTCCATGCATGACATAGACGTTTTGATGCAGCTTTACGAAATGAAATTCACCATATTTCTTCAGGGTAAATCCCAATAGTGTTGTGTTGATGACGATCAGAAACATCACTATTTTTAAATACTTTTGCATATCTGCTCTCCTCTCTTTTTCTTTATCATAGCAGAAATCGTGTGATTTATTTTACACTAATCAAAAAGTGCTAAAATCCTACAAAAAAGAAGGAGATCTCCTTGCAAAACCGTAACGCAAAAGTGATAGCACTCTTCATTGCCGACACGCAATCCAACAGTATCGGCAAGGCAGTTATTACGTGTGACCCGCAGGGCATCAGGGAAGATAAACATTACGGCAAAGATCCGGCACGTTCGGTACTGGTCACATCGACATATGCGTATCAACTGGCTTCAGATCAGGGTATCGGAATCCCTCACGGTGCTCTCGGAGAAAATATACTGACAGATTTCGACTTGAAAACTGTCGGACCGGGAGAGCGTCTGCAACTGGGAGAAGTGGTATTGGAGATTGTTCAAAACTGTACACTATGCAACCATCTCTCGAAGATAGACCGTAAATTGCCTAAACTTCTCAGAGATGACCGGGGTGTTTTTGCGAAAGTGGTGCAGGGAGGCACACTACACAACGGCGATGCAGTCTCCCTGAAAGTTTGACTACTCCGCTTTGGCGGAAGTCGTCTTTTTAAGTATATCTTCTACTTTGGACATGGCGTCGTTGAGAATCTGAACCTCTTCCTTCTCTGTCAGCCCCATGGAGTGAATCCAGTTTTTGACATGGTGGATACCGAAGTGCACTGTCTCGTCTCCCTCTTTTTTGTAGATATACATCGAACATGGCGCGTAAGCACCCATCTCGGGATGGTTCTTTGAAATCGTATACGCTACAGGGATTTTACAGACAGAGTATACGATGTAAAAATCATACCCGGTATCTTCGATATCTTCGCTCAGTTCGTTGAACGCAGGCATCGCGAACTTGTTTACCGTCAAAGCACTCTCGAAATCGTTTTCGAGATCTTCGAGTCTGTCTTCCCAATCGTCACCCATCTTCATCGTGGCTGTCACTGTCAAAGGACCTTTCACCGGTACTTTTTTCGCCGTGTAAGGCACCCATTTACCGTTGGGCATCGCACTTTTGAGCGCTTTTTGCAGCATCTCATCCAGCTTTTTCCACCCTTTGTGATCTGCAGGGATACCGGAAATCTCGGCCATTCTTGCAGGACTCAATGTCGCGACAGAGATTGTTTTGTCACCTTTTTTGGTATAGATAGACATCGTCATCGGAGCGAAAAGTCCTATTGTCGGATACTCTTTGATAAACTCTTTGACGACATCCGCGCTATAAAATGCAGCGAGATTGAAAACATCGTAATAGGTGTTGTTGAAATCTCTTTTAAACGGAAAGTTCATCCCGTTGTTGGCTGCCATATAGAAACCCGCTTTTTCAAACGCTTTCTGGATTGTTTCCGGCGTGATCTTGCCATCGCTGTTATCCGCCTGGAAGATACGGATTTCGGCACTATCCGAAGGGGCTGTCGCTTTCGCAACTTTTTCACTGACGGCATGCGCCGCGGTTTTTGCAGCATCTTTAACCTCTTTTGCAGCTTCGGTCGCTGCAGATTTGACTTTCTCAGCTATCGCTGCAACACCCGATCCATTTGCAGTGTCAGCATGTGAGACACTGAAAAAGCCGGCCACAACCAGTACTGTAAACAAGATTTTCTTCATGTTTGACCTTCCTTTTTTATTCTGTTTTATTGACATCCGTGATATCGAACCAAAAGGGCTTTTCAAGCAGAACGCTGCTCTCCTTTCGTCTTCGAAAATGTGCCGCTAAGTCGAAATCCGGTGATTCATACTCAGATTTGTACTCATCGATAAATTTCTCATAGAGTTTTTCCGGCATACCACTTATCTCATAGGTTATTTTATCGTAAATTCGATTGTTTTCACTGATACATTCCCGCGCCGTTTCGTTGACATTGATCGCTCCGTAACGCTCATCTTCAGGCATGGTCATATTCATCTCTATAAACGCACGCATCGAAGCGAGCGTATGCTGCAATTGCTGAAGCGGAATTGCTGTGCGGTGTATGATCATCGCATGCGGCATATCATAGCCCCAGTCGCCGGAGAGATCGAACTCTACATCGAACGCCGCTTTGATCACCTCTTTGACATCGTCACCTGCAGGAATGTTTTTAAATGGCATCTCTATACCTTCATAGATAGCTGTATATCGGGAGAGATTGTCCGGGATAGAACCCGGACAATGCGTGTAGCTTCAGTTAAATTATTTGATTTTAACTTTTTTGGCTTTGGTATTGCCCTTCAGGTCGACCCAGCTCAATTCGAACTCATCGCCTTTTTTGGCGCCTTTGAATTTGAACTTGATCAGTGGGTTTTTGGAAAGAAACTGGCTTGTTGACATGTCATATACCACTTTGTCATTGGCTTTACCGGTAATATGTGTGATGAAGTTAGCCTCTTTCCCTTTCTTTTTTGCCTGGTCATAAGTCAGCATGTCATGTTTGAGCATCGCTTTGACTTGTACGTAATCACCTTTTACTTTTGCTTTCAGTTTCATTTGTCGTTCCTTTATCTTTTAGTCTATTTATTCGTTAGCGAAGATTAACCTTCACATCCACCAAGCGCAACTTCGAGACTCTGCTCAGCTTTGTAGAACTTACCGTCACGACCCTCTACGATAGCAATGATTTTACCTGATTTTTTCATTTTGATTTTAAGTGAAAAATCGACAGGCTGTCCTTCTGGTATATCCCACACAGCGACGAGTGCTTCAGGATTTACATCCTGCAAAAACGCGACTGTCTTAGCGTCGATATCTGACTTGATAGATACAGGGATCTGTCCGCCGTTACTGGCGACTTTCGGTGCTTTGACCTTGACATTTTTTGTCTCGGGAGCGACTGTCCCGTAAAGCTTCTCGACAGCATCTTTGACACTTTTTGCAGTCCATGCATCAGGCTTCTCTTTTCTGAAATCAAGCGCACTCACCAGTGAGGGAAGCGCTACCATAGATACAAGACCGAATCCTAAAAATTTTCTTCTTTCCATTGTGTATTCCTTTTATATAGATTTGGCTGGAGACGGTTACCCGTCTCCCAAAGTGTTTAACACATGGCAAATGTTTTTAAACACTTAATTTTAACTTTTTAACGTGAAGTAATCGTGTACTACTTACTTTTTGAGTACATATATTCGATCGCCGCTTTGATCTTCTCATCCGGCAAATCAGTACCACCGCGTGGAGGCATCGCATTTTTACCGTTGATCGCATTCTTGAGTACAGTATCCATACCCTGCTTCATCACTTTCGCCCACGCCTCTTTGTTACCGAGATCCGGTGCACCCATGGAGTCGTTTCCATGACATACCGCACAGTGTGCGTCGTAGATCTTCTTACCTTCGGCATTGGCACTGCTGCCACCCGCCTCTACATCACAGCTTGCAATCCAGCATGGATTTTCAGGCAGATCCCTCTTCTCTGAAAGCGGCGGCAGGAAACTCTTCTGCTCAATCTGAATAGGCAGAATCTTCGGTTTGCCCTTGAAGCAATCTTTCATACAACGGGTACCGTTGCCATAGTTGCTATAGTCGTTATAAAAAGCACGTACATCTTCCAATGCATGCGGGCCATCGATATTGGGGATAAAGCCATCTTTGTTCGGCAGGTCGACCTTCAGTACATTGGACTTGTTGATCTCAGTATCGTCTTCGATCTCTGTTCCGTCCTGGAGTTTGAGTTCGTTAAGCGTATAGATGTAAGCCACCAGTGCATAGACCTGGTCATCGGTCAGACTGAGCGGTGCCGGATGCGGCATACCTGTCTTGATGTACCACCAGAGTGTACTTGCACGCGGCCAGTAGGTACCGAATACACGCACCGGACCATCCGCATCGGGAGTCGTTCGCTGAAACTTCAGTGTCTCATGCAGCTCATAGGCATTTCCTTTGGCAAGAGACGGATATCCTCCACCACCGGAACCAAAGTCTCCGTGACAACTGAGACATTTCGCTTCATAGACCGCTTCACCCTCTTCCGCTGTACCATGCCCCTCGGGAAGTCCTGTGCCATCAGGCATAACATCGATATTCCAGGCTTTGATCTCGTTGGGAGTGGCAGGTCGGCCGTTGTTGATTGCCATTTTATGCGCTTTGACGTTGACATGATAAGGGCCTGTCATACCGTTCTTGACAGGATAGGTCGCACCGCCGTCGATCACCAGTTTCCCTTTCTCTTTGCCTTCGGTATATTTTTTCGAAGCACCGGTATCGGATGCAAACGCTGCCGTCAACGCCGCACTGACAAGGATACCGGAAACCAGTAGTTTACGATAAGATTTGTACATTGTTCACCTCTCCTTTTGCTGTTACTTGCCATGTATGGATACCATTTCTGTGATAGACAGATTCGACACCCATGACTTCTCTTTCATGTTTTACAGTCGGCTGGATATGGCCAGCATCGTCTCTTGCTCGACTGGAAAGGAGAAGAGGTTTTCCTTCATATTTATACATATAGCTGAATCTTGTCCAGGCTTTTGGCAGTACCAAACCTTTGAGGCTCGCTTCTACCCAGTTTTTACCGCCGTCAAAAGAGATATCGACACCTTCGATCGTACCCATTCCGCTCCATGCAAGACCTTCGATCTCGACGATATCGCCTTTTTTCAGGTCTGTCCATGGTTTTTCCGGACAAGGAGAAGTGATGACAGAGTTGACTTCATTCGCATAGAAGTGCTGAATTGCCTTACCGCTAGGTTTGAGCGCCGTATATTTTGCAGTCTCTTCTTTTGCATAGAAAGGCTCGCTCGCAAACTCGAGTCGACAGAGCCATTTGACACAAAGGTTACCTTCCCATCCCGGAACGAGCAGTCTGATAGGATAACCCTGCTCTGGTCTGAGCGCTTCACCGTTTTGTCCCCAGACGATCATCGCATCGTCAAGTACTTTGTCGATTGGAACCGTTCTACCCATATGCGAATTGTCTGCACCTTCCGCAAGCATCCATCGTGCATTTGGCTTGAGTCCCAGGTCTTTGATGATATCTTTGATATAAACACCTGTCCACTGCGCACAACTCATCATACCTTTGGCAAACTGGATAGAGTTAAACTGCGGTCCTCTCCACTCAGGTCCGCCGTTGGCAGGACACTCGATGAAGTGGATTCTGCTGACACTTGGATAGCGTTTGAGCTGATCCATGGTCAAAACAAGTGTTTTGTCCACCAGTCCGTGAATCATCAGTCTGTGCTCGTTAGGATCGATATGCGCGACACCGCCGTGTGTACGGCTGAAGAAGAGTCCATTTGGTGTGAGAATACCCTCCATATCCTGAACAGGACACATCGCAATAGATGCCTGCCAGTTACCGGAACTCAACAGTTGTGCATTTCTTCTGATGACATTGTGCTCATACGCAGAAGGAATACCATATCGGTTTTTTGTCACCGGATCGCCCAGTGTCGTACCCCATGGCTTCTCTTCCATGATCGCAGGATCATCGGCTCTCATCTTTACCGGCGAAAGTACATTCGCAGCGGCAAGTGCACCTGCAGAGTATGCAAGTGTTTTTTTGAAAAAACTTCTTCTGTCAGCCTGTTCGATACTCTCTGAACCGGCAGAAGAAGAGGCGTCAGCCAGATGCGTTGTTCTCTTTTTCAACATCTTTCCTCCTTGTCTTATAAGTTTGATAAACGAACAATTATACTACCATTTTCTTAACAATCTATAAAAAAAGTGAATGGTACAGCCTGTCGAAATCCCCGTCAAATTCACCATAGGACGGCATGAGGCGCCATTTTTCACGATTGTTCAACACAAAATGTGGTATGATTTTAACGCATCTGCACATAATTTTGAGTAATAGAAGGAGTCATTTATGAAAAAGATATTAAGTATGCTATCTATAGTAACTTTTTTATATGCCGGTGCACTCGATTGGGAACATAACTATGAAAAAGCGCTCCAAATTGCACAAAGTAAATCCAAACCGCTTCTGATGATGTATCATGCACGATGGTGTCCGGAGTGTGCATACATGAAAGAGGTGATATTCAAAGACCCGAAACTCTCAGAATATATGCAATCCCACTATATATTGGTTGATATGAATCTATCCAAAGAGAAACCGCCAAAAGGATTCAGCTATAAAGGAGTACCGACTTTTTTCATTATTTCACCGGAAGGAAAACTTACAGGTAAGATCGAAGGCGCAGCGAGTGCGCATGATTTCCTTGAAAGACTTAAAACAATTCGATGATGCGATCACTCAAACTGTTACTTTAAGTAACAACTCTTGATGCAGATACAAGGTAAACACGTTACATCGGTAAGAGTCTATAAAAAGAGTTATGAGGGGAAACCCCTCATAAGCATACGTTTTAGAACTGATAACGCAGAGAAATTCTCAGATCGTCCGCTTTGTCTATCGGATCCATACCCATCGCTCTGGCTTCATCCATTGTCATAGGTGTGCCGCCCGCTCCGAAGAATCCCTGACTACCGGTATACTTGTAGTCGAGATAGGTATATCTGATCTCCGCAGAGAAACCTTTCATCAGTGGCTGAATATAGTATGCTTCATAAGCGTCACCGCGTACCGCCATCTTCGAACCGATCATCGTATCTTCCGCATAGGTAAACGGTCTCCAGTATTTGCTTCCATGGTTGTATTCCAGGCCAAAGGTACCGTCATCTGTAACCACTGCCGGCATGTTTACACCTACCCAGTAGGATACACCTGTCTCACTGTCATTGGAACCCAGCATACCTTCGTTTTTAACATATTGTGCAGCTGCCTGTGGATTTGCCTGAAGCTGTGCCATCATCCCCTGTACGACCTGTGCCTGTGTCGCTTGAATCTGCGCAGGTGTAGGGTTGGCGATATTTTGCATTTGCAATGCCTGCTGCACACCCTGCTGAATCGCACCCATCATTGCATTCATATCAAGTGTCTGATATTTGTTGTTGGGATGCGTAACAGACCATGCTGCACTGGCAAAGAATTTTGTATTATCCAGGAAATCATTAATACCGTCACCGATACCATCTACCAAAAATGAGATACCTGCACCATCTTGCGCACCCATCGTTTTCATAGCGATATTTGGATTGAGACCAAAAGAGCCGTCTTGTGCATTGATTGCGACCATACCAGTATTGCTACCACTCATCATGCCCGGATCAGCCATCACAAATCCTGGAACATTGAATCCTCTGTAGTATGTGGTCATCACTTTGTACTGACCATCATCATATGGCACAAAAATAAATCCTGCAAGATCAACGTTTTTCAGTGTCGTTTGGTCTTTGCTGTAGTCACCCAACGATGCAAAACCGCCATCCATATTAAATCTGCTTCTGGCATTGGTCAGACCGCGCCCCAAACAAAACTTCAGATACATACCTGTAACCGGAATCACTCTGTCCAGACCAAATTTGAAACTCGCACCGTCGAACTCGACGTTGATGCCGTGCCCCAGTGGAGATTTTGGCTTGTCACCCTCTCTCAGAGAAATCAGGAAACCGTTCGTGGAAGGACGACGGCCGAAAGAGGCGGTCCAGCTCACTTTGCTGCCAAAGAGGCTGTCACTCATATAGAGCCAGTACGCTTCTCTGACTCTCAGATTGTCATCGAGCAGATTTTCATTCAAAACCCAGTCAAATGTGTCGTATCCAAAACCTCTCTGAGGGTACCCGGTAGCAGGATTGACAGGTGTCGCTCCGTACGCCTTGTTGAAAGAGAGCTGCCCTTTAAAGATCATGTTGGTCGTAGGCGCATATGCCATATTCAACCAGAGTCTGTTGGAAAGCAGAGAATCGTTCTTGTACTCTTTCCCGGATGCTGCTTTGTAGTTGAGAACATCCAGAGCCGTTCTGAAATCGACACTCCACTTGATATTGTCGTTCGCGTCATGCGCCTTGACCTCTGAAAGCTTCTTTTTCAGCTTTTTGAGACTCTTCTCCAGTTTTTCCACTTTTTTGACGAGGGCATCGTTGGCAGCCGGTTGTACTGCCGGAGCTGTTGCCTCCTGTGTAGCAGAAACGGTTGTTTCATCTGCATTTGCGATCACACTGGTGACCATCGCAGCGGCGATGGACATAACAACTATTTTTTTCATCAAATTGACTCCTTTTTGTAACTATTAAAATTAGTTATGGGCAATTTTACAACGATCTTGCTAAAAGTTATGAAAAAATATAAAAAGGATTTAGAATAAAACCCTCTGAATCATTTGCTGCTCGAACAACATCTGCAGCGGTAGGGTCAAAATTTCCCCGAAATTTTGGGGTACCCGCCGTGAAGCCGTTTGAGAGAAGTGAATTATTC